>CP009416.1:110000-192500 GCA_000818095.1 Jeotgalibacillus malaysiensis | reverse complement strand
CCGTAAAGTGTTTGAAAAGCTCATGTCTTTTTTGTTCGAAAAAGACTTAAAATCTTAAAACGTTGACGTTTGGTTGTTTAGTTTTCAAGGTTCAAATGTTTCTTCACGCTTCCTTCTTTATAAGGAAGAAATGCGGTGTTGCTCTCTCAAGCGACCAATCTATCATAACATCTTTCAAAATATTATGTCAAATACTTTTTTGAAAAAGTTTTTGATAAGATTTCGTTTGGTGCTTCAAAAGCGACGCTTATTAATTTATCACCATTTTAAAAGATGGTCAATGCTTTTTTATAAATAAGTTTGAAAAGAATAGATTCTTTTAATAGATCTCTCTCTTCTATTCTAATTTACTTACCGCATTCATATACTTTTACAAGGTCTTTTCGGAGGTGTTCGCGGTGAGAAGCTTATCGGTTCGTTTTTATTCTTCATTACTGATTATTGGTTTAATATTTTTGTTCAGTATCGCGCCCGGGGCAACGCGTGTAATGGAAGTGAGTGGCGTGTGGCCTTCTCCTGGCATCATTTATCAGGGTGAACGGGGTACTGCACTTACTTTTAATGTGACGATTGGCGATGAACCTGTCAGGTGGCTGCTGAATGACTTAAAGAAGAAAGAGATTCAGAAGGCGACTTTCTTTCTTGATCCTGCCTGGGTGGACCGGCATACTGATTTGACAGAAGAACTTCTGGTTTCGGGTTATGATATTGGCATTTATGATCTCCACCTGGGAAGGTATGAAAAGATGTCAGAAGATGAGATGGATCGTCACATTTCCAATCTCTTATCTTTTTTTAAGGAACAGGCGCTTGAGCCGGCTTATTACAGGACTAAGGGTGATCTGCTTGCCCCCTCTATTGTGAAAAGGCTGCGCGCTCAGGATTTGCTGGTGGTTGATTATTTAATAGATGAAAAGATGTTAAAGGAAAATGGTTCTTCTATTGAAGGGGCTGTGGTGGCACTTGATTTAGTTAATAACCGTGAAAAGATGCAGGAGAGCTGGACAGAATGGCATCGTGCGTTATCAATGAATGCAGATGCAGAGTATGTGACGATTCTGGAATTGCTTGCATCTTCAGATAGTAAAATCAAGCTGTTAGATTGATAAATTTTTTCTTTACCCGCTTAAAAAAATATTTAAACTTAAAAGTGATCCAAATCAATATCTTTTTCGTTAGCTGTGCAGAGAATTGTTTTCACGACGGTTGTTTAGTACGCTTAGTGAACAAACGTCAAATTAAAGGAGTATGCTATGTCGCAGCAATTACCAGATTTTGATTTGTATCAAAAGGTTGTGCACGAGCAGGATTCTCAGGCTTTGCGCCAGCTTTATCAGAAATATGAAAAACTGATTTATTCTTTCTCATATAAAATGACGCAGGATCAGGAAGTAGCTGAAGAGGCGATTCAGGAAGTGTTTTTAAAGCTATGGAAGAAACACGCTCCTTATGATCAATCGAAGGGCAAGTTTTCTTCGTGGTTATTAACGATGACCAGAAATACTTGTCTTGATGCGCTCCGCAAACGCAACCGGCATGAAACGGTTGAGTATATCGAAAAGGATACACTTCGTGTCACTGAAGAAACACCTGCTGATATTCTGGAATGGAAAGAGCAGGGTTCAGCGATTCAGGATTGTATGGGTTCATTAAAGAAAGAACAGCAGCAGATCGTTCAGTTATTTTATTTTAACGGATATACTCAGCAGGCGATCTCTAAGGAGACTGATACGCCTCTTGGTACGATTAAAGGGCGCATCCGGCTTGCGCTTAAGCATTTAAAGGCTTGCCTTAAAGGGAAAGGAGGACATGAGGATGACTCAGCATTGTGACCGTGTGCTGGATTATTATAATCAGCATTTAGATGAAATTGAAAAAGCAGCTTTTGAAAAGCATCTGTCTGAGTGTGCGGACTGTCAGGAAATTCTCGCAGACCTCAAGTCGCTCGAAGACACCCTTCCCTATGCAGTCGAACCGGTTGAGCCGCCGGCAGGTATGGAAGAACGGATTTTTGCGAAGATTGAGTCTGGTGAGAAGCCGACCTCAAACGAACCGATTCCTCTTCGTCCTTCTAAGAAGAAGCGTCAATGGATGATGCCATCAATTGCTGCACTGCTCGCTATCTCACTGTTTGGAAATGCTTATTTATTTACTCAGTTGTCAGATGAAGCGGACATTGTGGAACAGGCAACGATCGATCAGGTTCTTCAATACGCCGAGCTTGCACCGACTGCTGGTGATGCGAGCGGTACAGCAAGTATTATTGAGCAGGGTGAAGAAAAGAGACTGGTTGTTCAGGCATCGAACCTTGCTGCACTCTCTGAAGAAGAAGTGTATCAGGTATGGCTGCTGCAGGATGGTCAGCCTGAGCGGGCCGGAACTTTTGTGATTGATAATGAAGGTAGAGGTTCTGTGATCTTCTCATTAAATGAGGAATATGCAGAGCGTGACTGGGATACTGTAGCAGTTTCCCTTGAGCCGGATGCAACTAGCGAACTTCCGGAGGGTGAGATTATTCTCGCTTCAGAGCTTTGATTTCAGAAATTGAACGTTGCACCAGGCTGATTAAATTCAGCCTGGTGTTTTTTTATAGAAAATCTTAAATTTTTATACCTCTCGAAATACTGTTATATCAACGTTTTACACCCTCCCCCGCTCCCTTTTTCAAAAAAGTTTTAAAAAAAGTGATCCAAATCTAAACTCTCTCCGTTAGCTATTCGAAATCAAATAACAAAACACAAAGGAGAGATTTAACCATGAAATTGAAAAAGAGTATGTTAGTTGTTCCAATGAGTCTGATGTTACTTATGCCAACGGCCGCACTTGCAGAAGATCACGGTGATCATTCAGGACAATCAGAATCTACAATGGAAATGGGTACAGCAACACCAGCAGCTGAACTTCGCATTACGCTGGATACTGCACTAACTGAGCACGCTTATCTTGCAATTGAAGCAATGCGTAAAGGTGTAGATGGCGCTGAAGACTTTGACCAGGCTGCCGCTGCACTAACTGCAAACTCAGATGATATCGCTGCTGCTGTCTCATCTGTATATGGTGAAGAAAACGGTGCTGCATTCCTTGAGATCTGGAATTCTCATATTGGTTATTTTGTTGATTATGTAACTGCGACAGCTGAAGGCAACCAGGAAGGTATTGATCAGGCACTTGCTGAGCTTGAAGAATATAAAGTAGAACAAGCTGAGTTCTTCGCTACAGCAACTGAGGACCGCCTCCCTGCTGCTGCACTTGAAGAAGGACTTCAAATGCATATCGATATGCTGTTAACGGCTTTTGATGCATACGCAGAAGGAGATTTTGAAACAGCTTATACACAGGAACGTGAAGCAATTATGCATATGGGTGGATTTGCTGAACAGCTGTCAGTTGCAATCGCTGACCAGTTCCCGGATCAATTCGAGAATACAAACCCTGACACACCGGCAATTGACCTTCGTGCACAGTTAAACTATGTATTCACTGAACACGCTGGACTTGCTGCGATGGCAATGCAGGACGGTGCTGATGGCGCTGAAAGCTTTGATCAGGCTGCCGCTGCATTAACTGCAAATGCTGATGACCTGTCAGCTGCTGTTGCTTCTGTGTATGGTGAAGATGCAGGTGCTCAGTTCTCTGAGATCTGGAACTCTCACATCGGCTATTTTGTAGACTACGTAGTGGCTACAGGTGAAGGTGACACTGAAGGCCAGGAAGCTGCAAAAGCAGAGCTTGATGGCTACATCGTTGAACAGGCAGCATTCCTTGAGACAGCAACAGAAGAACGTCTATCTGCTGAAGACCTTGAAGCAGGTTTGACTGCACACGTTGAACAACTACTGACTGCATTTGACTCATACGTAGCTGGCGATTATGAAACAGCTTACAGCTCAATCCGTGAAGCTTGGGCACATATGACAATGCCGGCTGCAGGACTATCAGCAGCGATCACTGACCAGTTCCCTGAACAGTTTGGTGGCGAAATGCCTTCTGAAATGCCAAACACAGGTATGGGCGGCGCAGCTGATGACGGCTTCCCGATTGGATACCTGATCGCACTACTATTTGTAATGCTTGGTGGTTCAGCAATCGCAGTGAGAAAATTTGCAGCTGATAACAAATAATGTCGAATAATGAGAGAGCGGGGCTGATATAGCCCGCTCTTTTTTGATGAAACAAGCTAAATAATATTATATTAAGATTATTTAAAGGTATGTCTTAAATCCCGTTACTTGTTGCAACAACTTTAAAAACATAGGTTTTTTAGGTATAAAGGGCTAATTATTTATTTATTAAATAAAGTTTTTTATTATGTGCGAAAAGTGTTTAGATTAAAAATCTTTAGGGAAACCAAAGAACTAACCAGCGAAAAATCAGAATGTTTTTATTTTAAAGTGCGGTTTAGCACCATTCTTTGCTTCTGTACATACGGACAGACTTTCTTTTCACTTGAGATGTCTCTCCCGGCTGTGTAATCGCAATGAAGTCAGACACACACTTCTTTGACATAACCTGCCATCACATTTAAAAGTGGGAACGTTTAATTTTCGCGCTGGAAATTAAGCTAGAAAAAGGAGAGATATTACACATGAAGTTGAAGAAAAGTATGTTAGTTGTTCCAATGAGCATCATGTTACTTATGCCAACGGCCGCACTTGCAGAAGATCACGGAGATCATTCAGGCAGTGCCGAGTCAGGAATGGAAATGGGTACAGCAACGCCAGCAGCTGAGCTTCGCATTACGCTGGATACCGCTCTAACTGAGCATGCTTTCCTTGCAGTTGAAGCAATGCGTAAAGGTGTAGACGGCGCTGAAGACTTCGACCAGGCTTCTGCTGCGCTAATGGCGAACTCAGATGATATTGCTGCTGCAGTTTCTTCTGTATACGGTGAAGAAAACGGTGCTGCTTTCCTTGAGATCTGGAATTCTCACATCGGCTACTTCGTTGATTATGTAACAGCGACTGCTGAAGGCAACCAGGAAGGCATTGACCAGGCGCTTGCTGACTTAGAAGAATATAAAATGGAACAGGCTGCGTTCTTCGCAACTGCAACTGAAGACCGCCTCCCTGCTGCTGCACTTGAAGAAGGACTGCAAATGCATATCGATATGCTGTTAGCAGCTTTTGATGCTTATGCTGCAGGAGATTTCGAGACAGCTTACATGCAGGAACGTGAAGCAATCATGCATATGGGTGGATTTGCAGAGCAATTGTCTGTTGCAATTGCTGACCAGTTCCCGGATCAGTTCGAAAATACAAATCCTGATACGCCTGCAGTTGACCTTCGCGCACAGCTGAATTATGTATTCACTGAGCATGCCGGACTTGCTGCAATGGCTATGCAGGATGGTGCTGATGGTGCTGAAAGCTTTGACCAGGCCGCTGCTGCACTAAATGCAAACGCAGATGATCTATCAGCTGCTGTTGCATCTGTCTATGGTGAAGATGCTGGGGCTCAGTTCTCTGAGATCTGGAACTCTCACATCGGCTACTTCGTTGATTATGTAGTAGCTACTGGCGAAGGCGACACTGAAGGTCAGGAAGCTGCGAAAGCAGAACTTGATGGTTATATTGTTGAGCAGGCTGCATTCCTTGACACTGCAACTGAAGGACGCGTTCCGGCTGCTGATCTTGAAGCAGGATTAACAGCACACGTTGAGCAATTGCTGACTGCATTTGATTCTTATGTAGCAGGTGATTACCAAACGGCTTACAGCTCAATCCGCGAAGCTTGGGCACATATGACAATGCCGGCTGCAGGACTGTCAGCAGCGATTACTGACCAGTTCCCGGATCAGTTCGGTGGAGAAATGCCTGGCATGCCAGAAACTGGTATGGGTGGTATGGCCGCTGAAGAAAACGGCTTCCCAATTGGTTACCTGATGGCACTATTGTTCGTCATGATTGGCGGATCAGCAATTGCTGTTAGAAAATATGCATCAGATAAGCAGTAATCAAATATTTTAATTGAGGGGCAGCGCTGAGAAGCCTGCCCTTTTTCACCAGGAGTGAGAGATGTGATTAAAAAAATTGCTTTATTAATCGGATTTACCCTTCTTCTTTCTGCATGCAGCGTTGAATCTGTCATGGATCAGTTTACAAAACAGGATCAGCCGGCTGAGGCCAGTGAAGCTGAAGTGCCGAATGAGGACGTACTGTCTGATTCAGCTGATGAAGTGGCTGAAGAATCCCCTTCTGCTCCAGAAGACGACAAGGCCCCTGCAGTTAACTGGGATCCTCCAAAAAGCCTGATTCCTACAAAGCTTGAGATCCCTTCGATCGGACTCTCAGCACCGGTTGAAAAAGTCGGATTGACTGAAACGGGTGAAATGGCAGTTACAGACAGCTTTGAGACAACAGGCTGGTATGAAAAAGGCTATAAGCCGGGCAGTCAGGGTAATGCTGTGATTGGCGGACATGTTGACAGCTATGAGGGTGCAGCGATTTTCTACGACCTGCAATTTCTTTCTGTCGGAGATGAGGTTGTTGTGAGTGATGAAAATGGTGAGCAGCTCGTTTTTGTTGTGACTGACATGGTGGAATATCCTTGGGATGATGCACCAGTTGAAGAGATCTTCGGTTATACAACAGACCGGTCGTTAAATCTGATTACGTGTACAGGTGATTATGATCGTGATTCGAATAATTATACCCAGCGTCTGGTTGTGTATACGGAGTTAAAAGAAGCCTGATTTGAGGGCTTTTTTTAATTGGGATTTTTCGATTCTGGGGTGGCGGGTGAAATGGATGGGCGGTGTCTTCTTTGCGCGAAGATGGTTGCGCAGTGGGCGGATGCACGTTGGGCTGGTTAATTCGATCACCTTTTGGATTATATCTATCACCTTTGAATTTTTTCGGGGGAGCTTTTGATTAATTCGTTCATCGGCTGGAGTGGGCGGCGGAATTACGACACCTTTTGGAATTATTCTATCACCTCTGGCATTTATTACGTCACCTTTTACTTTTTTCGAACGACCGCTCCACGCTCGACGCCGTCCACGCGCAACCACCATCCCCAAAAATAAAAAAAGCACGCCCGCAGGCATGCTTTTACTTCGCTTTTGCTTCTTGCTCGCGAGCCGCTTTACGCGCGAGTCGTGCTTCACGATCCTTTTTAGATCGCTCATTATATTTAGGTAATGCAAGCATCTGATAGGCGTTTGTTGCGATCAGTGTGAACATGATCGTGATCAGCCAGTAGTTTTCGTTACTTCTGAGTACCGGCAGCCATTCAAGCGTTGTCACAACGACCATAAAGAAGAGCGTTGATGGGAAAATCATTTTGTTTTTAGCCTGCTTCGCTTTAAGCAGTGCTACGATGATACCCACTACAAGTAAAAATGCAGCAAGTGAAAAGTATGGCAGTAGTGAGTCACCGTCATCTGCAAATGCTTCAAAGCGGAAATACACTAAGTCGAACAGTACAAATGCGACTAGCACCATCTGCACCCAGTTCCATAGCTTCAATGAACGGAAAATGCTGAGTCCGAACTGATGAATGGTCAGGTAGGCAAAGTACCCCATCTGACTTAACACGCTGAATGTCATTCCGACTCCAATCATCCAAACGATGACTGATAAAATCTCTATACTATCTTCACCCGCGAACTGAGTTGATAACTCACTCCAGCGGACTGTTATGCCTACGATCCCTGTGGTGACCCCGCCGACAAGCAGTGTCATCATAAAGAAACGGATCCAATTTCGTATGGTCACGTCTATATCCTCCACATCTGTAAATACACATTCTCATTCGATTGTACCAGTCGCCATGTGAAAAATCCATGACTGCTATGTGAACGTGTATATTTCAGCCCATTACGCAAAAGCTATGAAAAATGCCTGTACGGGAGGTGTCGAGATGAAGAAGGAATTGTTAGTGAGTTCAGCGCTGGTTCTGCTTTTAACCGGATGCGCAGAAGAAAAAACCAATTATGAGGAAACCAAGCAGATGGTGACTGATCTGTTAAAAACCGATGATGGGAAAAAAGCAGTCAAAGAGCTGCTGGCAGATGAAGAAATCAAAAAAGAGCTCGTCATTGACCAGCCAATTGTCAAAGAGTCTATCCAGACCACCCTTTTATCAAAAGAAGGACAGGACTTTTGGAAAAAAACATTCGCAGATCCGGAGTTTGCAGAAACGCTTGCGAAAAGCATGAAAACTGAGCACGAACAGCTGTTAAAGGATCTTATGAAGGATCCAGAATATCAAAACATGATCCTGACCATTATGCAGGACCCCGCCATGCATGAGCAGACCATGTCTGTTCTGAACAGCCAGGCATATAAGGAGGAAACGAAAAAGCTGATGCTTGAGATGATGGAGAGTCCCCTTGTAAAAAAGGAAATGCAGGATTTGCTGCTTGATGCAGCGAAGGAAATGGGCGAAGAAGGCGCACAGCAGCAGGGTGGGGGTGGTGAAGGTGGTAGCGGCGGTGATGGCGGTGGTGATGGCAACAGCGAAAGTGAGAGCGGTGGCGGGATGGGGCAGTGATGTGTCCCTTACAAAGCACCTTTTAATACCAAGGTGCTTTTTCACCAGGGCTCCGGAAATCGTAAGCCCTTTCTATAGCCGGTAACCTCACGCTCTATTCTTTCTGCCCCGGTCGGATAGATCTCATCTATTTGATCTTCTCGGTGCTGTGCCCGCGGAACGTCTTTTGTCGCGAGTAGTGTGAGGTTACTTTTTTCTCCCTTCAGCATCTCCTCATAAAACGTTCTAACATTTCTACCAAGCCCAGTCCAAAGTCCGGCAGCTTTCATTTCTTTCACCCATTGGTCTATAACAGACACGTCATCTGTCATGATCTCTAAAATCTTCACGTGAATAAGATCCATCGCAACACTCGTACGAATTGCATGATCGATATCTTGTTGCGAAATCACATCTGCGGCTCTAAAGGTTTTGATTGTTTCATCAAATATCCTTTTATGCTGTGCTAACAATGTATCTAGACTTTCAATTTTTTCTTTACCTGCTTCTAATTGGGGTAGTTCTAGTTGTTCCATCAACTTAAGAGGTTCTTTGTAAAATTCATCTGACGCTTGAGAGCGGCCTATTCCTCCTTCGTATATAAAGGCTATCAAACCGCTGTACATAACTAAGAGAGAATGGCCTTCCCGTGCTTCAGATACTATTTCCTCTTGTGGTGATAAAATAACTGAACCCTTTAATTGGCCACGTCGGTTCGTATAAATCACCTGATAATAATGTTTTCCATTAATATTTACAGGGTTACGATTGACTTCTATTTCCTTAAGGAATTTTTTAGGTGTTTTTGCTTTTCCAGCTACAATCTCCATTTCTTTTTTATTGCTTCCATACCCAACTCTCCTATCGCCAAGGATTTGGCCAACGAAGATCCTTTTTATATTGAGTAAAATTTACATCCAAGCCTGCTATTCTATTATAAAAAACCTATTCTTCAACTTAGTAAAAAGCGGGCTCATTTGAATAAATGATCTCCCGCTTTCTTAATATGATTTACAGCTTTGGTGACCTCAACAGACTTTTCGACTCCGCCAACCAGCTCTTTTGCTTCTCATAAAAAAACTGTTTCAGAAAATCTTTTTGGTCTTCAAAGCTTCCATCTGGTAATGTTGGTTGCTCTTTGTACTGCTCACGGATCCAAATTTGTTCATTTTTAATCTGGGCACTGCTGTAAAACCGTTTTGTTTCAAGAGATAACTGATCCCACAAACCATTTGCCTTCATTTCTCCATTCCACACTGCCAAGTTACTTTCAAAGTCTGCCATAATTCTCATCATATTGATTTGACACACTGCCAGGGTACTTGCTTTCTCTGTTAAATAATTTACCGACTCTTTCGTTACGATTCTGGGGTTTTTAGTATACTCTTGAAAATCACTATACTCAGATTTTAATTTCTCATGAAGACTCTGCAGTTTTCTAATCTCGTTCTCTCCACTTTTTAAAACGGGGAACTTCTCACCGTCCGATATATCTAGTGCTTCTGTGAAAAACATTGGAGATATCCTTGATCTGTCATTAGTAGTTGAATAAATACGACTAATAAAATCATGATAAAGAGTAATAATCTCACAAGCTGCTAACGCATCCTGCTGATTACCCCCCGATCCAGCAACGATTGCTTTCCCTTCTGTTTTTTCACTGCGCTTCTTTAAATAAGCCGTTTCAAAATAATATACATTGTTAAGCATCACTGCATTAGGATGAACAATGACGTCTTCAAACAGTTTCTTATATTTTTTTGCTTTCTTTTTTGCCTTCTCCCATTCCAGTTCGATCATAGTTGATCTCTCCTAGCAAAGCCTATATAGGTTTCAATTCCATTTAATTGGTTACTTTCACTTATGCTCACCAAGGTTCGGGGTAGCGAAGGTCTTTTCTATAATTTAAAATTTTCGTATCCAGCCTTTGTGCTGTCATTCTATGCAGCTCTTCTATCCTATTCTCCCAATCACTTGCTTTTGGACGTTCTTTTGTGGCAAGAAGGGCTTCATTTTCCTCTTTACCATTCAGCATATGGTGATAGAATTCCCGTACATTTTGACCGAGCTGTTCCCAAAGACCAGCTGCCTGCATTTCTGAAACCCACTGTTCAAATACCGGCAAATCGTTTGTCATCATTTCAAGCACTTCAATGTGAACGAGTTCCATTGAAATCGCCATTCGGGTTGCGTAATCAATATCCTTTTGAGAGATCACACCTGCTGACCGGAAGGCTTCCATCACTTGTTCATAATAAGTTCTATGGTTCTTAACCAATTGACCCATGCGGTTAATTCTCTCCCTGCCCGCTTCAAGCTGCGGCAAATCGTGCCTGGAAATCAACTCAAGCGGTTCTTTAAAGAACACCTCTGAAACTTTTGTTCTTTCTCTTCCTTCGGCGACTATATTGAGTATCAAACCGTTATATCGTGCAAGAAGCGGATGTGCCTGCCGTGCTTCTGATTCTGTCTCCTGATCAGGAGACAGAATCGCTGTCGCAGTCACTTCACCTTTACGGTTCGTATAGATGACCTCGTAATAATGCTTGCCATTAATGCTGACAGGATTTCGGTTTACTTCAATTTTTTCAAGAAACTTTTTGTATTTTTTTGATTTACTTTGAACCGTAAGTATTTCATTGTTTAACATCGTACCCCTCCATTTGCAGCAAAAAAAATTTTAAATAAGTGACAAAGAGCTGGAGGCGCAGTTACTTAATAAGGTTTATAGCTACTTTCCAAACCAGCCTGCGACTGTATCCAGTCCGCCTCCAACAGCGTCTTTTACGGAATTATACGCTTTTTTAGCTCCGTCTCCTACTGATTTACCGAACTTTTTAATGCTGTCCCAGTTTTCAGCAATCAGCTTGGTTCCCTTTGCAACTCCCCAGATCGCCGCCCCACCTACGAGTAAAAATGGAGCTGCAGCCTGAGTACCGGGGAAGGCACTTGCCAACAAGCCACCATTTACCAGGGTTTCTCCTAAGGACGCCATAGTATCTGCCCCTTGCGCTACTCTTTCATTTGTAGGCGTACTTGAATCCATATTAATAAAGTCAATACCTTTGGTGGCTGTTTCATAAATACCAAAACCTACTCCAATCCCTGCTGACACAGCTCCCAGGCGACTAACAGCTCCTATGCTGCTAGCTGCATTCGATGCTCCACCTAAAGCTGACCCTGTGGATCCTGCAGTAAGGGCTGCGCTTGTACCGCCCCTGCCCAGATCAACCAGTGTACCACCAGATCTAAGCGCATCGTAGCCCATTTTTCCATTCGTATACATTGACGCTCCTGTATCAACAGTATCAACGAAATCGACAAGGCTATTATCTTTGAAACCTACTTTTAAGCCACCTAATAACGCAGCTTTACGCAAGTCGAATGTGTTACCATAACCAAAATCGTCTCCTAATCTAATTGAATCATCAATCAGATCCAGATGAGCTCTACCCATGTCATGCACCAGGAATTTAGTAACGTCATAACCATTAAAATTATAGCCACTTTCTTCATTAGTAGTAATCGGATAGCCCGCAAGTCCCATCTTTTCCAGTAATGGTCCCTGATAGCCTGCACCATAACTATTCTGGTTTATGTAAGGCACTCCTGATGCCTGTCCGTTCCCACCTGCTACGCTGCCATTCGGTGCGCCGGGTGCCAGAGGTCCGGATTGACCTGTATTCGGATTAAACGGGTAGGCTGGTGATTGACCGGGTCCACCTGCAACCTGGTCTCCCGGATTGATAGATGGTGCACCATTCATTGGACCGCCGGGTGCAGTGCCTGGTGCGCCATTAATCGGTCCAGGCATAGAGCCTGCTGTTCCATCTATTGGACCGTCCGGCGTCATACCCGGAACCAGGATCGGATTTCCATTAAATGAAGGCGGAGGTGTCAGAATGACTCCTGCCCATGGCTGAATGGACCACGGGGGTCCCTGCCATTGAACGCCTTCAATGGTGCCGGGATTTCCTTGAATACCATTCCCTGAGAATGAATTTCCCTGGAAGGTCCCTCCTTCAAATATGCTCCCTTCCCACGTATGACCATCCCACGTGTTTCCCTGCCACGTATTTCCTTCCCACGTGTTACCGCTCCAAGGCGTTACGGCATAGGTGTATGAAAATAGAAACGATTGTGCAACTAAAAATAAAATAATGATTATAGGAGGCAGTTTTTTCATTATACTTTTCATGTTTTTCACCCCTTTGTTTTATTCTGAAACCAGCGTCTTATCAACGGAATAAAGATCCATCTCTCTTCTCCATTTTGCGATGAAAAATGCGTATGTCAGATAAAACAGAGGAAAGAAGATTGTGTTAACGAATACATGAATCAATACGATTGCCAGGTAAGATGTGGTGACCGTAACGATCAAATTTTGTATTAATAATGATAAAATGACTTCAGTTACACCAAAAACCAGGATCACAGAAACAATTTTCCAATGATGCTTCTTAAAAATCTGCAGGCTCTCTCTTAAAGATCTCCAGACAGATTGTTCTTCTTCAATGGCAATCAACGGAGCGCTGATGACCATCGCCATCACAATTAGTCCCGGCAGAAAGAATATGCCAAAGCCGATCACGACCGCTAAGCTCATGACAACGAAGAAGAGAAAGAAATGAAAAGATCGAATGACAGATTGCAAAAATGCGTTTCGGAGCGGCTTTTCTATCCCCTGTTCTTCGTACTTCCAGAAGTAGATAAACGGAATCTGTCCGAAAAAGAAAAGCAGAAGCATGAAGTAACCATTTACAACGTCAGCCGTTCCAAATTCACCAAAAGGAACTGGAAAGAACATATACATGTAATTTGAAATATAAAAGTAAGCTGCTAACAGCGGAATCTGTACAAATAAAATAATCAGCAGGATCCGCTCGTACTTTTTACTGAAAAATGAAAATGCTGATCTGATTGGCTGATCCATCTAAAATTCTCCTTTCAGAATGCCTGATTCTCTAATTGCTCCAGGTGGCGTTTGCGGTAGACAAAGATGAAGGCCCCAATGGCAATTGTAGTGAATGGAAACTTTTCAGATCCAAACAGCCAGACGAGCAGCTCAAGTGGAATTAAAATACCGAATAAAATTAATAGTGCGAGATAGATTCGTTTCCAAGTCTTATATTTTTTCATTAGACTATCTCCTTACTGTAGTGAAAAATTCTTGTTATCAAAGCCCTCAAGCCCTTTCACGAATGCAAGTTCAGGACCTGCTGATTGCCTTTTAATATTTTCATTGATGCCTGAGAACCAATCGTTATACTGAGTTACTTCAACATCATGTGCTGCACTTACCACGATCTGTCCATCATTGAAAAAAGTAATTTCCGCTTCATCAAGCGTGCCGCCGTTAGCTAAGATTGCATTTTTAGCTGCTTCTCTCATATCAAGCGACCAGCTGAATTCCATTTCTTCTTCGATTTTTTCACGCAGCAAATCATCGCCAAGTCCTTTTGACAACTCTTCTGCCATTACCTGATCGAGCGCTTTATTCTGAATCTCGTTTAACGAGTAACCACTCATTTCACCTGATGAAAGCTCTGAAGTCCGCTCTTCAACCTTCTCTTCTATACTTTTCGGATATGAATCTACCATGCCGACCACTTCAGATTCATATTCTTCAATGACTTCGTCCAGCCGCTCATATAGTACTGCAGTCGCTGCCAAACTAGCCTGCTGTGCTGCGCTATTTGCCTGTTCTTTAGCGATGAGCGCATTAGAAAAGTTAAGCACAAGCATGATGAGCGCGATTAAAATAACCATCAGACCTAAGATGAAAATTGTGATATTTCCTCTCTCTTCCTTCAGGTATTTCATTACTTGATCACCTTTCCCGAGGTATCTGCCGTATAGGAAAAGGATGGCTTCCCATTTGGAAAGAATTTATCAGGGAGAAAGACAAATGCGATATCAACTGATACAGCTGCCTGGAACTGGTCTGTGCCTGAAATCGGAGCCCCGGTGAACTGTACGTGATCACCTGCTGCATTCACAATCTGCTCAGCAGCTGATGATGCTTCACTTGCCTCAGCAGTTACTGAATACACCTTAGCCGCTTCATTTGCAGCTGATTCCGCCAAAATGACTGCGTGAGCCCCTGCAATGAACTGCCAGGCAATCATAACTGTTAAAAACACCAGCGGGACCATTCCGATAAATTCAATTGTCATTGAACCCCTTTCATCCAGACGTTCCTTTAACCATTTCCCCATCTGCTTTCCTCCCTTCCTTCAAATCCGCTTTCCCACTTGCTCTCTATAAAACCAAGTGGGAAAACGGGGGCTGCCCGTTTTATTCCGCTTCATCTGGTGCCAGCTCTTCAATTCTCTGTTCCATTTCAGCAAGACCCGTGTCACGCATTTCCTCGAATTCTTCTTCGTATTTCTCTCGTGTCTGATTGATTAAATCATCAATTTCGTCAGATTTTGATTGGAAGTATTTTTGCTGATCCCGTGTAATAAGACCCTCTTCCTCCATCATACGAAGCATTCCTCTAACTGAAGATACCTGACGTGTACTGTTATCATGATATGCAAGTGAAAATTTGACGATTGCTGCTCTTGTATCAAGACTCTCTGATACAACCTCACCCTTTGCATCCCGCTTCCACTCTTTCCAGCGCAGAAGAATTTCCTCTGTCTGATCGAATTCTGCAGCCAGCTCTTCTGCGTTGTTTACATTTGTGAACATGCCATCAGCTGTATCAGCAACTTCACGCAGCTGTGCCTGTGTTTCCGAGTCAGCATTGAAGCCGATCACATTGATAATTGGTGAAACATTACTGCTGGCAAATGATTCAGCTGCCGAAACAGGATCACCGTCACACGTTTCAATACCGTCACTGACCAGGTAAATTAAATTCGTGTTTTGTTCCCCGTCTAAGTCCGCAAAACTTTCAGCTGCTGACTCAAGCGCACCTGCTATCGGAGTCCAGCCTGCAGGGTCGAATCTGTTCAGTGCTTCCTGAAATGCCGCTTCATCATATGGACCACGTTCATATACCTCTTCAATTGCACCACAGGACATTGCTTTGTCTGCGTCATCTCCAGTACCTTCATGGCCGTAGACTCTTAAAGAAATATTCGCTTCTTCAGGTACTTTAGATAAAAATGTATTGATTTCTGATTTTGCCTGTTCCATTCTCGTACTGCTGCCAGCCATTTCAGCCATAGAGCCACTGGCATCTAAAATAATTTCGATATTGTAATTTTCCTTGAACTGATACTGCGGATCCGCTTCAGGTGTCCCTGAAAGCTGGAATCTCATCTGATCAATTACGGTCTGAGGGTCCGGAAAATCAAATGCGACTAAAGAATAAAAATACTTGTAATAGGCATCCATTTCTTCTTCTGTCGCATCCTCTGGTAATACAGGAAGACTTCTCATTTCTTCAAGCACTTGTTCTGCGAGTTCGGGTTCCCTTTCATCAATAATCGTGTCAGATGATATTCCTGATGGCTGATTAAATAATTCTCTTTCTGTACTTGGAGGATCCGGGAGATTTTTTGCCTCTACTACAGAGATCAGATCATTCTCCTCTTTTTCTTCTGTTTGTTCTGTCTGGGTATTTCCCTCAGATACTGAAGCTTCTTCAGTTTCTTGTTGTTCAGCTTCCTGCTGTTCAGTCTCCTGCTCACTTTCCTGACAGGCAACTAACAGGAAAGCGAGGGAAACCGGTAAAAATAGATTCAATTTTTTCATAGGTGTCCCTCCAATCCGCTACCTTTAATGGTCAATTTATCCTGAAATATCGCTAATCCATCCTTCAAATGCTCCACGGATTGAATTTCCGATGCTTTCTCCATCACCAAACGCCGTTGACACCAATCCAACAACCAACACAACAACCGCAGCAATTCCAAGCCATTCAAGCGTCTGAGATCCTCTTTCATTTTTAACCGGTACCATAAGCTTTGAGATCATTTGAAGCGTTAATTCGTTTAGTTTTTTCATGTCTAATTCCTCCTGTTTTTTTAAAATAGATTCATTATGCTGTTTTCGCCATAAAGTAAGTTCAGTATCATAAGTCCGGCAATCATTAGAATCGACACCGGCGCCACAATAAAAGTCGTCACCAGCGTCACTTTCGGTGAAGCTTTTGCTGCAAGTTCTTTGACCTGTTCTTCTCTTAACTGCCTCATATCCTCTGCCTGCAGCTTGAAGGTTGAGGCGACCGGGACACCGAGCTTCATTCCCTGAAGAAGGGATTTTATGAGCTGCTGGAATTCCTGGTTGCTGTTACGTTCAAGGAGATTGCGGTAGGCCTGCTCGCGCTGTACGCCTAAGTCGATCTCCTGGATAAAGCGGGTGAATTCTTCTCTGAGCGGACCATCAAAAAAGCGGATCACCTCCCTTAAAGCCTGGTCCAGACTGACACCTGCCTGAAGGCTTGTACTGACGGTATCCAAAAAGTCCGGAAGATCCATCCGCAGGGCCTGCTGACGCTGCTTGACCTGCTGTCGGATCACAATGATCGGCAGAAAATATCCAATCAGCGGTGTCAGTACAATGCCAAATTGTGATAGCGGCAATCCAAGGAAGAAGAAAAACATTCCGAGGAAAAAGCCGACTGTCATGAGCATCATTTTCAGACCCTGAAAGCGGGCAACTGTTAACTCATAGCGATTACCCGACTTCTTCAGCCAGTCCGCTACATCCTGATTGACGCTGAAGAAGTTAATGCGCTGTCCGAGGTCCGCGAACTCATCTGCGAACTTTGTGACTCTATCAATAAACCCGGCTCTCTGCTTACGCTTCTTCTCCTTTTTCTCAAAAGCATCAACCATTGTGACGTCAGAGATATGAAGCAGTAATTCTCTTTTTTCTTTTATATACACTGACCAGTTCCTGAGCCCGAGCAGGACGAGAAACCAGAACAGCACAATACATAAAATGATTAAGGCATCCATCTTGATCACCTACACTTTGATATCCGTAATCTTCCGGATCAGGAAGAACGAAAGTATGATTCCTGCTCCGAACAATGCAAGGATAATGAGCCCTGGTGTTGTGGTCAGCGGGTCTGTAAACCCATCCATCACATTGTTCATGACCAGCAGGATAAAGATTGGCATCGCCGGTACAATGATTGAGATATAACGCTGTTCTGAAGTCATTGTGCGGATTGTCTGATGCAGAATTTTTCTGTCTTCAAGTGTTGAAGCCATCGTCTCAAGTGTTGAAGCCAGGTTGCCCCCTGTTTTTTTCTGAATCAGGAGTGTGGCGGCAAATAGCTGAAAGTCTCTTGAGGTATTTCGCTCCTGCACTTTTTTCAGCACCTGTTCAAGCGGCACACCGAGCTTCAGTTCGTATGACATTCTTTTAAATTCTTCCTTAGCTGGTGAGCTGACTTCGTTTGCTACAAGGTCAATCCCCTGCGTGACTGTCATCCCGCTTTTGGAAGCATTGGCAAGCAGCCGGCAGACTTCACTCAGCTGTTCGTTAAATCGCTCCTCATAGCGGTTTTTCCGTAGATAGAAAAGCAGAAAGTGCGATGCTGCAAGCAGTCCGACTGTCAGCACAAGACTGATAAAGGCTGACATACTGAAGATCATGTTAAAGACCACATAGAGCAATAGGAAACCTACAATATGAGCCCCAATATACTCAGATGGCAGCAGTCCGACGTTTGCCAGCTGCAGCTTTTTGTGGAGCTTTTCAGAAGATGGTGACGCATCATATTTGTCCCCTAAGACACTGATCGCACTTTTCCTCTTCTCCTCCGGGTACCAGGTGCGCATTTTCTTTTTCCAGTCCTGCTTGTGCCGCCTGTAATCAAGCAGGAAGTAAATCATGAATAGGAGTGCGAGTGCTGCTGAGCCGAATAGAACTGCAATGATCATGTCCATATCGGCTCGCCTCCTTTTTGGAAGAGGCGTTCATCGAATTCAATGCCAAACAGTTTGAGCCGCTCTACACATTTAGGCACAATGCCGGTTGGCTCGAAATGGCCAAGTACTTCTCCGTCTTTACCTGTTCCTGTGCGTTTGAAAATAAAGATGTCCTGCAGCTTTACCTGGTTTTGATCATTT
The DNA here is from genome assembly GCA_000818095.1 of Jeotgalibacillus malaysiensis. NCBI lineage: Bacteria > Bacillati > Bacillota > Bacilli > Caryophanales > Caryophanaceae > Jeotgalibacillus > Jeotgalibacillus malaysiensis. The sequence continues at coordinate 173,991 of CP009416.1, read as the reverse complement.
ACGTATACTTCAGATATGTTGACGATCTTACGTTTCCCGTCTCCGAGACGCTCTGCCTGCACGATCATATCGAGTGCGCCGACAATGTATTCACGGATGATATGCGTCGGCAGGTCCATCCCTGCCATGACGACCATCCCTTCTACACGGTTGATGGCGTCACTCGGTGTATTGGCGTGAACAGTCGTCAGTGAGCCTTCGTGACCGGTGTTCATTGCCTGTAGCATGTCAAAGGCTTCAGGACCCCGCACCTCACCGACGATGATCCTGTCCGGCCGCATACGGAGTGCGTTTTTAACGAGCTGCCGAATCGACACTTCACCGGAGCCCTCAACGTTCGGTGGACGGGCTTCAAGACCAACAACACTTGCACGGTTGAGCCGTAATTCAGCTGAGTCTTCAATCGTGATGACCCGCTCTCCCGGCGGAACTGCTTTTGCAGCTGCATTCAGAAGCGTTGTCTTCCCGCTCCCTGTTCCTCCTGAGATGAGCACATTCATCTTGGCTTCAACAATCGCCTGGATAAATGCAGCCATCGGTTCATCGAGTGAGCCGAATTCAAGCAGATCATCCATTTCAATCGGCTCCTGTCTGAATTTACGAATGGAAATCAGCGTGCCGTTCAGACTGACTGGCGGAATGACGGCATTCACACGGCTGCCATCCGGAAGACGGGCATCAACCATCGGAGAACTCTCATCGATCCGGCGGCCGAGCGGTGCAATCACGCGGTCAACGATATGACGGACATGATCATCATCCTTAAAGGTAATGGTTGATTCCTGCAGCTGCCCATTACGCTCAATAAATATTTCTTTTGGACCGTTGACGAGAATCTCGGTGATGGTTGGGTCCTTCAATAGCTGCTCCAGTGGTCCAAACCCCACACTCTCATCGATGAGGCGTGACATCAGCACTTCACGGTCGCCGCGTGGAATGACTACTTTTTCCTCAAGCATGAATTGATTCACGAGACGGTCAATCGACGCCCGCCGTTCGTGCTCATCGGCTGCTGTCAGCTGCTCAAGGTTCGTCTCAGCCAGCAGGCGCGTCTTATAGTGCTCGAGCAATTCTTCCAGATAAGGCGTCATTACCGACTGGACGCTTTGTTTTTGCGGTTCAGCCTGAGAGCGCTTAGTACGTTGAAACAGTGACATGGCATTCCCCTCCTTACTTCAGCATCGATCTTACCCACTTGCGCATATCTTTTGCTGCCGGTATTAGTTTCTTTTCCTTTGGTTCTTTACGGATCGGCTGCCCTTTATTAATGCCAGCCTGTACACCCTTCATATCCCGTCTGATCTCAGCTGCATGCGGATAGGTGACAAAACGTTCAAGGTCTTTCTTAGACAGCTCATTTTCTTTGCCGACTTCATTTAATACAAGCTCCAGCCGATCCTCTGTCGGAATCCCAAGCTTCTGAAAGAGACTCTCTACGTGCTTTAGTACGCGTATCGACGGTGTATCAAGTGCGATTGTATAAAACACTTTATCTGCTTCAATCAGCGCGCCATACGTCCGCTCGTCAATTGAGGACGGGAGATCCACAATGATAAAGTCGTACGTTCTGCGGCAGGCTCTAAGTACCTTGGTTACAAAATCCTCTGTGAGACGTTCAGCCAGTTCTGCATCCCTTGGACTGATTAACAGATCCAGCTTGGAAAACGGTTCTTTTTCAGAGACATTTTTTAAATGGTTTTCACTGATTTCTTCGATAACCGGCTCCAGATCCATAATCGTGCGGTTCGGTTCAATACCGAGAAAGGTTTCACCGCCTCCGTATTGGAGATTCAAATCGATATAAATGACCTGAGCAGTCGATTCGAACTTCAGTGTCTGAGCGAAAGCGGTACTTAAAAATGTCTTCCCGCTGCCACCCTTGCCGCTGTAAAAGGTAAACACCTTTCCGTTACCTCTTTTGAAAAGCTGATCCTTCGGCTGTTCAGCTGAGGCTCTCGATACAATTGTTTCTACACGGTCGCCTAACCCTTCAAGATCCTCAGGCATTACAAGGTAATCTGTGACCCCTCTTCTGACGAGATCTCTGAAAAGCTGGAAGTCATGAGATTCATGGATAAAGATGACCGGTGCATGCAGCTGTTCAGACTGGATCAGCGCAACGCGTTCAATATCACCTTCATCATGAAGCAGTAAAATCACTTTCGGCTGTTTATTTTTAAGCTCTGATCTAAGGTGAGACGGATCGAGCGCTTCAGTTTTCAATGTTTCCGGCAGCCTCGTGCGAATCGTAGACATCAGCGTACCTTCTCTTCCTATCACTAATACATCTAACTCTTCCATGGCATAGCCTCCTCTATTCGACGCATGCGTTTAATCACCCAGGCTTACTCACCTGATTCTTCTTTTTTCTCATCAGCGGGCTTTTCTTGTTTTTCTTCAGGCTCGGCTTGTTCTTCATCAGCAGTTTTCTCTGCGGCTTCAGCCTCTTCTGCTGGCTCTTCTTCAGCAGCCGCTACTTCCTGACTTGCCACACCGACATTCGCTTTAATGACGCGCACACTGTCCGCGTAATTCTGCATATGAATTAATTCAGGTGTCTCTTCAAGTGAAATCTCAACCTGGACGCCTGAAAACTGGCCGTCGTTGTTTGCCACACGCGCTACTTTGACATCCTTCATAAAGATCTCTGTATTGTTGCCTTCATCTGTTCTGTTCGAGACTACAATATCAACGCGATCGAGCGGCTCAAGTGGTTCATCAAATGACACCCGCTCTGAAGACATCATCGTGACCAGACGATTGTTCTCTTCTGTGACAGCCGATGCTTCCTTGAGCATATTTTTGGAAATCACATCTCCTTCAGATAAAGGAACAACTGATACTTTATTCATCAGTTCCTCAGGATCACGAATATGCTCGGCGGTGACAAACTTCTGCGGGATGCTTTCAGCTGCCACTGCTTCCGGCGTAATCACGTCACGGGCATCAATATCTGCCCCCGCCACATAGACAGTCACCATCGTCCCAAGGTCATTGTTTAACTCTTTGACCTTTTGAAGCGTGAAATATCCCGCTGCTGCTGCAAATAATGCCGCAATAATGAAAAATATCAGCGCTCTTCTTTTCGATTCAATCATGACTTTCCGCCTCTCTTTCACTGCCCTGTTAAATATAGTCGAATAGAATCATATAAATATTTCCTAATATGACATTCGTGTCGTTCATCACATTTTTGCAAAGTGAGCTGAAATAGCTATAACTGTTTTAATGGATTTCCGGAATGCTGTCAAATCGTGGAGGAAATTGAATATTACAGGCAAAGAAGATAGTCCATGTTGTCCGACATATTGTGGGGTCTAATGAACCACTGTATTCAATTCACATATAGTAACTTAGAATTGATTCGACAAAATCCGCATCTTCTTTATTACATTCTTTACAAAACATGCGACCATAGCACCTTTTTCCATGGTAGTGGTTTGGAAAAAATCTTGATTTTGAGAGGTTTGAAGGTGATATATATGAGGTTGAAATGGTTTTGGGGTGAGACTTGGTGGCGGCGTGCGTTCAAATATGCTGTGAGGTGATTCAATTACGTGCGGCGGTGAACCAATTTTCGAGGGTGATGATACATAAATTGCTGACTCAATACCTTTTCGTTCAATAAATCCGGGAGATGAATCGATTAATCAGAGCGGTGAATCAATCCCTTTAAATTGTGAGCCAATTACGCGCGACCTCCTACATTTTTCCCATGAAAAAACGACCCCATTAAATGAGGTCGTTTCAAATCAATCATTCAGTTGTCTTATCAATCACTTCTTCAGCAATCTGATCATAAATCTTACCAAGCTTATGATCTTCTGCGTATACAGATGGAGCGAAATCATCTTCATCCCAGTCAGGCTGCTGAAGCGGTAATTTACCTAAAAGCTCTGTGCGCAGCTCTTCTGCAAGCTTTTCTCCGCCGCCTGTACCAAATACATACTCACGTTCGCCTGTCTTCTTGCTTTCATAGTAAGACATGTTCTCTACAACGCCGAGAATCGAATGCTCAGTCTGAAGCGCCATTGCCCCTGCACGCGCTGCAACGAATGCAGCTGTCGGGTGAGGCGTTGTGACGATGATTTCCTTACTTGATGGCAGCATCGCATGCACATCAAGCGCTACATCTCCCGTACCCGGTGGCAGATCAAGCAGCAGGTAGTCAAGCTCGCCCCACTCCACTTCAGTAAAGAAGCTGTTCAGCATCTTACCAAGCATTGGGCCTCTCCAGATAACAGGTGCATTGTCTTCAACGAAAAAGGCCATCGAAATGACTTTGACACCTTTACGGTCAACCGGAATAATACGCTCGCCGCGTACGACCGGACGTTTATTGATCCCCATCATATCAGGCACACTGAATCCGTAGATATCTGCATCAATCAGTCCAACCTTTTTCCCCTGACGCGCAAGTGCGACTGCAAGGTTTACAGATACCGTTGATTTTCCTACCCCGCCTTTACCGCTGGCGATTGCAATGAACTGAACCTTATTGCCTGGTGCAAGCAGATTATCTTCTACTGCATCACCCTGCTGGCCGCGGAACTTCTCAAGCTTTTCAGGCTCAAGCTCTGTAAAACGGATCCCTACTGTCTCAGCACCAGCACCTTTAAGCGCTTCGACAACAGCCATTTGAAGCTGCATCTGTTCAGCTGTTCCTGTTTTTGCAAGCGCAATTTTCACGCTGACGTGATTCTTTTCTTCCTTAATGCTTACTTCCACGATACCTTCAGTTTCCGCAAGCGTTGTATGTAAAATCGGATCATTCATAGAACCGAGCAATTCTCTAACCTGCTGTTCAGTTACCAAAACAAGACACTCCTTTTGAATTCGTTTTCATCTATGCAAGTATAACATAGGTGAAACGCTCAAGTTCACTCAGGAGGCTCATCTTCTTTGGAATAATGTCTCAGAATTCCGATATAAATGGCAGCTGCCACCTGCTGCTGATAATCATCTTAGAGCAGCCAGTACCGCTCCTCAGGGTTGGAAAGAAACCCTGCTTCCACCAGTACACCAGGCGTCTCAGCATGACTTAGTACATAAATGCCGTCGATCGGCTTGGATTTTCTTTTGCTATCTGGAATATGTCTGTTCAACTCATGCTGAATAAACCTTGCGAGCCGCTCATTTTGGTCATTATAAGTTGTATAAAATGTCTGGGGTCCCTTCCACCTTGCTTCAGGGATTGCGTTCAGGTGAATGCTGATGAACAAGTCGTTATCTTTGTTATTGATGAGCTCAAGTCTATTTTTAAGGTCCTCTCTTTTACGGTCCCTGAATCCTTTTGTTCCTTCAGAGGCCAGATCTTTATCTGTCTCTCTGGATAAAATCACAATAGCCCCCTGCTCCTCAAGGTAAGCCTGCAGTTTTTTCGCAATTGATAATGTCAGGTTCTTTTCCAGGATGGTTTCATAATTTGCACCGCCGTCCAGACCGCCGTGGCCGGGGTCAAGCACAATGACTTCACCGGTCAGCGGCAGACTCCACTCCTCCACTGCGTACAACAGTGCACCTGCAGCCATCCCGATTAGCAGCACAATCGCCGCGAGTATGAGTGATTTCCTCAGCATGTCCTGTCCTCCTTATTTTCTAGAGGAGTATATGCGAGTAGTTAAGAAGATAGACTTTATTTATGGGGAGTGGATTAGAGGTGGTGGTAGAGTGATTACGAGCTGTCCAGGTGGGTGGATGGGTGGATGGGTGGATTCCCTTCATTTCGTGAATTATTCCATCAATCTCTTTCTAGCCCCCTTAATACCTTGGACACGAATTGATGTTGGATTTACACTGATATCAAACGACTCCACAGGAAAGGGGGCACTTTTATGCGAAAGAAGGTTCAGGCTTTTGAAGAGATCAAAAAGAAATATGTCCGAATGGCACTCGAGACCAACAAGATCGTCACAACTGCCAAGACAGCAGGCGTTCATCGTAGTACTTTGACTGCTTGGATGAATGAGTATGGAGATGAAGTCCGAGAAGAGATGGAGGCGGAGGTGGAATCAGGGGAAGTTCTTCCTCTTGAAAAATCGGGTGACTATTACAAGCAGCAGTACGAACGAGCGATGCGTCTGCTTGGTGAGAAAGAGTTGGAAATCGCGGTCTTAAAAGACCTTGTAAAAAAAAGACCTTACTAATATCAGAAATGCATGAGATCGCAAAACAATGGATCGACCAAGGCTTCCAGGCTAAGAGAGTTCTTTCAATACTCGGACTTGGCCGCTCGACCTACTACTATCAATTGATGATGGGAGGGAACATCCAGATGAAGAAGAGAGGACGACCCTTTCCAGGGGTCTCATACACTTTAGATGGCACGCCAGTCTCTGATGAAGAGATTAAAGAGTTTCTCTGTGAGTTCAGCGAAGACGATTTGATCGGAGGTCTAGGCTATCGAAAGTGGGGTATCCTCTTGAGGACAGAGAGGAAGTTAGTGATCAATGCCAAAAAAGTCTATCGACTTTGTAAGGAGCTCGGCGTATTAAAAAAACGAAGTAAGACCAACCGTCCTAAGCGCCAACTCGCGAGAAACCGGAGCGTGACAGCCGTTAACCAACTTTGGCAGATGGACATCAAATATGTCCCCTTAAAAGAAGCTGGGTTCTTTCTGATGACGTGTAACGTTATCGATGTCTACGACCGACAGATCGTCGGGTATTATTGCGGAAGGACCTGCAGGTCTGAAGACGTAATGCGGACGGTGATGAAAGCCATCTTACGACGCAAGGTGCATCTGAAGCCAGGGAGTGGTGAGCAGAAACTGATCATCCGTACAGACAATGGACCACAGTTTATCAGTCACAGTTTTGCGAAATATTGCGCGTTTCATGGTCTTTACCATGAGCGTATACCGAATGCATCTCCCAACCTGAATGCCTTTATCGAGTCATATCACAGCCAGTTACAACGTGAGTGTATAGTTCGTCACGAGGTTGAGCTGGTGACGTTCGATCATGCGATATACTATATCAACGACTATGTGAAATTTTACAACGAACGCAGACCGCACGGCAGCCTTGGCAATCTGTCACCGAAGAAATTCTTCGAAGCAGTTAAAAACAATTGTACTGCCTTCTCAATCAATCTCTAGGAGATGATTGTATCTGGTCAAGCGATGATAATGGCTGATCACTGTGAGGTCAGCCTTAAAAAACCTTCTCTGATCACCTAAGTACGAAGACAAGGCCGTTGAAGCCTTAGTACCAAGTTTTATCATCAGTTTGGAATGTGCTAAAATTCTTTCAACAACAAAACAAATCGTGTCCAACATTAGGGGGCCGAACCGATCTGTGAATTGATTTACTCAATTTCAGGATCAATTGCCTCAATCCTGAAATGATTCCTTCTGGTGACCTTTATAAGATGATATTTACTTCAGGCGGAGGAATTATTCCTTCAAATCAGTAACTAATTCCTTCAATATTGGGAAGTATCCCATCATCAGATTTCTCAACGCACACTCCGACTTTTATATCTAAATACGCATACAGAAAAACCCCCAGGCGATCGCCTGGGGGTTTGTATAAGCGAAAAAGAAAATTAACGCTTTGAGAACTGAGGTGCTCTACGTGCGCCTTTAAGACCTGGCTTCTTACGCTCTTTCATACGAGCATCACGAGTCAGAAGACCTGCGCGCTTAAGTGAGCCGCGGTATTCTGGATCTACAGTAAGAAGTGCGCGGGAGATTCCGTGACGGATTGCTCCAGCTTGTCCAGTGTAACCACCACCGTTAACATTTACGTGGATGTCATAGCTTCCAAGTGTTTCAGTAATGTTAAGTGGCTGCTTGATTACTTCGCGTAGAGTTGCGAATGGGATATAGTTTTCAACGTCGCGTCCGTTGATAACGATTGTGCCGTTACCTGGTACTAGACGTACACGAGCAGTAGAGCTTTTACGACGGCCTGTGCCGATATATTGAACTTGTGCCAAGATAGTTACCTCCTCTTTAAATTAGATTAACCGCGTAGTTCGTACGCTTCTGGTTTTTGAGCCTGGTGCGGGTGCTCAGCGCCTGCATATACGTGAAGCTTTTTGAAGATCTGGCGTCCAAGAGAGTTCTTTGGAAGCATACCTTTAATTGCAAGCTCCAGCATTTGACGTGGGTACTTAGTGCGCATTTCTAGTGCTGTACGCTGCTTAAGTCCACCTGGGTGCATGCTGTGACGGTAGTAGATCTTGTCAGTCAGCTTCTTACCTGTAAGATGAATTTTGTCAGCGTTGATGATGATTACGTGATCACCTGTGTCAACGTTAGGTGTGAATGTCGGTTTATTTTTACCGCGTAGAATCGCAGCTACTTCGCTTGCAAGACGTCCAAGAGTTTGACCTTCAGCGTCTACAACTAGCCACTTGCGTTCTACTTCGTGGCCTTTAGCCATAAATGTTGTACGCATGAGTTTACCTCCTAAATAAGATTATATCGTTATGAATTACTTCATTAGTTTTGTTGTATTTATAACACTTCACTCATTGTAAGGTCCGGGTTCTTACTTGAGGGTGAAATACATACCATAGGCTATCTTATAATGTTTGACACTCGTTGTCAAGGGGATGTCACACCCGGATTAGTTGTTTTAGTGATTTTTTTTATTTTTTATAAATGACTAGTGATTTTCACCTTCAATCTGAGCTTGAGTTTCGTATATATTTCCTTTTGAATGCCGTGTGAATGGAGGATTCGTGCGATGTGCGGAACGGGCTTGTTTAGCTTTGACAGGCACTTTGGGTGAGATGAAGTGCGCTGCATGGTGTGATCGTAAAATTTCGGGAGGTGACCTTAGTTTGTTGAGAGCTGACCCGAAATCCAGCGGAGATGACCTGACATTTTAACTTTTCGGATTATGTGACCTGAAATTTCTGGAACATGACCCGAAAATCAAACAATGTGACCGCAAATCCGGCGAAGGTGACCCGAAACCAAAACTACTCTCACCCCCGCCTCACTTCTATTCACCCTCAGTAATTCACTTCCCACAAATATAACCCATGCGCAGGCGCCGTTTTGCCTGCCGCACCGCGGTCTTTTGCTTCAAGCATCTTCAAAACATCCTCAGGCTGATACTTCCCGTTCCCTACTTCAAGCAGCGTACCTGCGATAATCCGGACCATATTATAAAGGAAGCCGTTCCCTTTCACGCGGAAAATCAATTCTCCTTCAAATGCTTCTATCTTAATAAACTCAATATTCCGCACGCGGTCGACGACTTCTGTTTTCGCAGATGAGAAGCTGGTGAAGTCATGCTCCCCTTCTAAGTAAGCAGCAGCCTGACGCATGGCTTCTATATCTACTGTGTACGGATAATGTACAGCGTAGTGGCGTCTGAATGGCAGCGCTACAGGGCTTGTATTAACGATATAACGGTATTCCTTCGTTTTTACATCAAAGCGCGCATGAAACGTCTCAGAAGCTTCCTCAGCGCTTAATACAGCGACGTCATCACCAATTTTCTGATTCAGGATGACTGGCCATTTAGCGGCGGGTACTTGTAGGTCTGTATCAAAATGAAAGACCTGTCCCATGGCGTGTACGCCTGCATCTGTCCGGCCGCTCGCTGTGATTCGGACGAACTTCCCTTTATGCACGTCACTAAGCGCCTGTTCGATCTCTCCCTGGACAGTCCGCTGCCCCGGCTGCACCTGATAGCCGTAGAACTGGGAGCCGTCATATGAGACGGTACATTTAATTCGCATTGATTTCACTCCTTAAATCCAAAAACGGAATGCTGCAAGGGCTGCTGCGAGCAGGATAAGTGACAGCAGTGCAAATGTATCGCGCGCTTTCCAGAATAAGAGACGATACTTCGTTCTGCCTTCACCGCCGCGATAGCCGCGCACTTCCATTGCTGTTGCGAGATCCTCTGCACGTTTAAATGCGTTAACGAACAGTGGAATCATCAGCGGGACAATTGCTTTAATACGATCCTTCAGCGGGCCGCTCGACATATCAGATCCGCGGGCCATCTGCGCTTTCATGATTTTGTCTGTCTCATCCATCAGCGTTGGAATAAAGCGCAGCGCAATCGACATCATGAGTGCCAGCTCGTGGGCCGGGAATTTAATCTTTTTCAATGGATTCAGCAGACTCTCGAGTCCATCCGTAATCGAAATTGGTGTTGTCGTCAGTGTTAAAAGGGATGTCATAAAAACAAGCAGTGTGAATCTCATCGAAATGAAGAATGCCTGCCTGATTCCCTCTTCATAAATCCTGATAAAGCCAAGTTCAAATACAATATTTCCTTCACGCGCGAAAAACAGCTGTAAGAGGAATGTAAAAGCAATCAGAATCATAACAGGCTTCAAGCCGCTCATCAGAAACCTGAGAGATAGTCCTGACAGTTTGATGCTCACGTAGGTGAATGCTGCAGCCACAACGTAACCCCATACGTCATTCGCTATAAATATAATTGCTATAAAGGCAAATACAAAAATCAGTTTTGCACGCGGATCCATTTTGTGTGCAATCGAATCGGCCGGAATATAGCGCCCAAAAATCATTTTTTCCATCATAACGGATCGCCTCCCTGCTTCAGCATGTCAGCGAGTTCATCCATCGTAAGGCATACTTTTGGGAAAGCTTTGCCCGCTTTTGCTTCAAGCATTCGCTGGAATTTCACAACTTCAGGCACACCAAGTCCCCATTCAGCCAGACGTGCTGAGTCACTGAACAGATCACGCGGCGGCGCTTCATGTACTTTTCTGCCTTTATGCATGACAACCACTTTATCAGCGTAGCGTGCAGCGTCTTCCATGCTGTGCGTGACGAGCACAAGTGTGATACCGCGCTCTTGATGCAGACGGTAAAACATCTCCATCATTTCACGGCGGCCGCGCGGATCAAGCCCTGCAGTTGGCTCATCTAAAATTAGTACTTCAGGCTCCATCGCAAGCACGCCTGCAATCGCTACTCTTCTCATCTGTCCGCCTGACAGGTCAAACGGGGATTTTTCGAGTACCTCTTCAGGCATACCGACTTCCTTCAGCCAAAAGGCAGCGCGTTTTTTTGCTTCTGCTTCTGATACGCCAAAATTCATCGGGCCATAGCAGATATCCTTCATCACTGTTTCTTCAAATAACTGCTGCTCAGGAAATTGAAACACAATGCCCACTTTTTCGCGGATCGGTTTGAGATCCTTTTCTTTACGACCGGCTTTTACAGTACGTTCTCCAATCTGAACCGTACCTGAAGTTGGCTTCAAGAGCGCATTCAGATGCAGTAAAAGCGTGGATTTCCCGGAACCCGTGTGTCCGATGATCGCTGTACACTGACCTTTAGGAATTTTAAAGCTGACATCCTCCACTGCTTTTTTCTCAAATGGAGAATTCGCTGCATAACGGTACTCTACTTGTTCAAGTATGATGTCCATAACTCATTCACCAACTCTTCTTCCGTCAAAGGCTTTCGCTCGAGCGAAATACCTCTTTCGTTTAATACGTGCGCCATTTTCAAAGGAAACGGCAGATCAAGCCCAAGGTCTACAAGCTCCTGACCCAGCGCGAAAATTTCTTCCGGCGTTCCTTCTCTATATACTTCACCCTGATTCATCACAATGATGCGGTCTGCCTTAGCAGCTTCTTCAAGGTCATGGGTGATCGACAACACCGTCATCTCTTCTTGTCTCTTAAGCTCTCTCACAAGCTCTATGACCTCTGCCCGGCCCGCTGGATCGAGCATAGAAGTCGCTTCATCTAAAATAATGATATCCGGTCTGAGCGCGAGCACACTTGCCATCGCAACACGCTGCTTCTGACCACCTGAGAGGTGATGCGGCTCGTGCTGAAGAAAGTCATCCATCTTTACCTGCTTGAGTGCAGTCTGGACACGGTCAACCATGATGTCCTGAGGGATACCGTGGTTTTCAAGACCGAATGCGACATCATCCTGAACAGTGGTGCCGACGAACTGGTTATCAGGATTCTGAAATACCATTCCGATATGACGGCGCGTGTCCCAGACGGTGTCTTTGTTTAATCCGATTCCGGCGATTGTGACTGATCCCTGTTCAGGAAAGTAGAGGCCGTTCATCAGCTTGGCGAGTGTGGATTTACCTGAACCGTTGTGACCGACGATGGCTGTCCATTCGCCTGTTTTGATTGAGATGGAAACATTTTTTAGTACTTCTTTTTCTGTTCCGGGGTATTTAAATGTAATGTTCTCGAGTGAAATCATATTGCTCATGATCCGGAACTCCTTTCATCTATTCTCTGCTCTGCTGGTTGCTTTAAGAATCGCTGATGATTTCCACTTCAGGCGGACGCATTCCGCGGCCGGGCGGTGAGCCAGCAGGCTTCGCCATGTCTTGTCTCACCTGTCCCTTCCTGCCACAGGAGTCGCCGCCTTACGCTCCAATCATCAGCTTAGTTTTACATAATAGGCAGCCGACCTTATAAAAGAAAGCACCTAAGATTGTCATATATTTGTTTATACCAATTCTCGTTTGTTATCACTGACAAACTTTTTATACTAAACTCCATCAAACTCTCCCTCTGAGTTTAACATAGCTTAATACAAAAAAAGCGCGCACCTCATTCAAGGAAATGCGCAAGTTTGTGGCTTATATATTTCCGTCTCCATTGTGACGATGGATGAATGAGGTGCTTAGAGCTAGACGGGACAGGCGGACCTGCCCATCGTAGCGCTCTGCTTTTTGCGTGTCGTATGAATCGTTAAACAAAGAGGGCGAGAGCAGTTAGGCTCCGCCCTCTCTGTGTGTAATCTGAATTATACTAATTCGATGATTACCATTGGTGCGCCGTCTCCGCGACGAGGACCAACTTTCATGATACGAGTGTATCCACCTTGACGTTCAGTGTAACGAGGTGCTACATCGTTGAAAAGTTTTTGAAGAGCATATACTGTAGACTCTTCGCCTTCTTCGTTCTTAACAGTTGCCTGATCGCGACGGATGAAAGCAGCTGCCTGACGACGTGCGTGCAGGTCACCACGTTTACCAAGAGTGATCATTTTTTCTACTGTTGAGCGAAGTTCTTTCGCGCGAGCTTCAGTTGTTTCAATACGTTCGTTGACGATAAGGTCAGTTGTAAGGTCACGAAGAAGTGCTTTACGCTGAGAGCTTGTACGTCCTAACTTTCTGTAAGCCATGAAGGGTTCCCTCCTTTATTAAAATTCTGTTCTATCGGTCAATTAGTCTTCTTTGCGAAGGCCTAATCCAAGTTCATCTAATTTCGCCTTAACTTCTTCAAGGGATTTACGTCCAAGGTTACGCACTTTCATCATATCCTCTTCTGACTTGTTAGCCAGTTCCTGGACTGTGTTGATTCCTGCACGCTTCAGGCAGTTGTAAGAACGGACAGATAGATCAAGTTCTTCGATTGTCATCTCCAATACTTTCTCTTTCTGATCTTCTTCTTTTTCTACCATGATTTCTGCATTCTGTGCTTCGTTCGTTAATCCAACGAAAATATTAAGGTGTTCAGTCAGAATCTTAGCACCTAGAGCAACAGCTTCTTTCGGGCCAATGCTTCCGTCTGTCCAAACATCAAGTGAAAGCTTATCGAAGTTCGTCAGCTGACCAACACGAGTGTTTTCAACCTGATAGTTTACACGGGAAACAGGTGTGTAGATTGAATCAACCGGAATCACTCCAATTGGTAAATCTTCACGCTTGTTCTGGTCTGCTGGTGTATAACCGCGTCCTCTTGATGCAGTTAAACGCATGCGAAGGTGACCGTTTTTGCCCACTGTTGCGATATATAGATCCGGGTTAAGGATTTCTACATCACTATCATGAGTAATATCGGCCGCAGTTACCTGTCCATCACCCTGAACATCGATTTCCAATGTCTTTTCTTCATCTGAATAGATCTTCAATGCCAGTTTCTTAATATTCATTACAACTGTTGTGACATCTTCTACGACGCCTTCGATCGTTGAAAATTCGTGCAGTACGCTATCAATCTGAATTGAAGTTACTGCTGCACCAGGAAGTGAAGATAATAGGATACGACGCAAGGAGTTACCCAATGTTGTACCATACCCACGCTCAAGTGGCTCTACAACGAATTTTCCGTACTTGGCATCATCGCTGATCTCAACCGTTTCAATTTTTGGCTTTTCAATTTCGATCATTCAAATTTACCCTCCTTCAAAACGTCGAAATCCCGGAATGTATTCCGAAATTCCCCATGTTTACGGTTCCCATTGTGCTTTACAACTGGATCTATCTTTTCTGTGAGAAGGAAACGCCTCTTCCGGTATTGACCAGAATCAGCCGATCTTATACAGAAAAATTAAACACGACGACGCTTTGGCGGGCGGCAGCCATTGTGAGGTACTGGCGTTACGTCTTTGATTGCCGTTACGTCAAGACCTGCAGCTTGTAGTGCGCGGATAGCCGCTTCACGACCTGCACCAGGACCTTTTACTGTTACTTCAAGAGTTCTTAGTCCGTGTTCCATTGAAGCTTTAGCTGCTGTTTCAGCTGCCATTTGCGCTGCGAATGGAGTAGACTTACGAGATCCGCGGAAACCTAGTGCACCAGCACTTGACCATGCAATTGCATTACCCTGCGTATCTGTAATCATCACGATTGTATTGTTGAAAGTTGAGCGGATGTGTGCAATACCAGCTTCGATATTCTTTTTCACACGACGCTTACGAGTTTGTTGTTTACGTGCCATTGTAGGAAGTAACCTCCTTTACCTAATTATTTTTTCTTGTTCGCTACAGTCTTACGAGGACCTTTACGAGTACGTGCGTTATTTTTCGTGTGCTGTCCTCTTACAGGAAGACCACGACGGTGGCGAAGACCACGGTATGAACCGATTTCCATTAGACGCTTAATGTTAAGTGACGTTTCACGACGAAGGTCACCTTCCACTTTGTAGCTGTCCAGGATTTCACGGATTTTGTTAAGTTCATCTTCAGTCAGATCACGAACGCGAGTGTCTTCAGAAACACCAGCATCTTTAAGGATTTGACTTGCAGTTGATTTACCGATACCAAAGATATACGTTAGAGAAATCACAACGCGCTTATCGCGAGGGATATCTACTCCAGCAATACGTGCCATTTACATGAGCACCTCCTTCATTATTAGCCTTGTTTTTGTTTGTGTTTAGGATTGTCGCAAATCACCATTACTTTACCTTTTCTGCGGATGACTTTGCACTTTTCGCAGATTGGCTTAACAGATGGTCTCACTTTCATCTTATCTAAACCTCCTTAGTGGTTCGGAGTGCAAAAGATTATTTGTAACGGTAAGTGATACGGCCGCGAGTCAGATCGTATGGAGATAACTCCACAGTAACTCTGTCGCCTGGCAGGATTCGAATGAAGTGCATACGAATTTTGCCTGACACGTGTGCAAGCACAGTGTGACCATTTTCTAATTCTACCTTAAACATTGCATTAGGCAAAGTTTCAGCAACGGTGCCTTCAATTTCGATAACATCGTCTTTCGCCATCGAACAAATCTCCCTTCTTTATCAATCTTGCAGAGTGCTGACAAATGTCTGTACTGCATGACGCAGCTTTCCGTTTGTCACACGCCCTGTTTCGGATATACTATTTTGAACTTCAGGGGATACATAGTCGCATGAAGTCAAATGATGGATGTTTTTCTTTTTTGGCCGGTCAAACTTCCGGTTTTCACCGTCCGCAATTAAAACAAACTTTTCATCTAACCGATGAATGACAACCGCATATACTCCAGTATCGCGGCCCTTGTTCACCTGCACAATTTGCCCTATCCCGGGGGGCGAATCGGATTCAAACAAAAAGGATCACCTTCAATCAGGTTCTTGTCAGGATTTCGTAACCTTCTTCTGTGATCGCAATCGTGTGTTCAAAGTGCGCACACATTTTACCATCAACTGTTACGACTGTCCAGTTATCAGCAAGTGTCTTGACGTAGCGACTTCCTGCATTCACCATCGGTTCAACCGCTAGTACCATGCCGGGCTTCAGGCGAGGTCCTTTATCAGGCGGACCAAAATGAGGAATTTGCGGTGCCTCATGTAAGTCTTGCCCTACACCGTGCCCCACATACTCCCGTACGATTGAAAAACCGTTTTCTTCAGCATACGTTTGAACAGCATGAGAGATGTTCGATAGACGAACACCAGGTTTTGCTTCTTCTAATCCACGGTAGAGTGACTCTCCCGTGACTTCGAGCAGCTTCTGTGTCTCTGCTGGAATCTCCCCTACCGGATAAGTCCACGCTGAGTCACCGTGATAGCCTTTGTACTTTGCGCCAATATCAATACTGATAATGTCGCCGTCCTTAAGCTTCCGGTTACCCGGGATTCCGTGTACGAGTTCTTCATTCACAGAGGCACAAATGCTTCCGCTAAAACCATTGTATCCTTTGAAGGATGGAACCGCGTCATGCTGACGGATGAACCGGTCAGCAATCTCATCAAGTTCCTTCGTTGTGATTCCAGGCGCTATATGCTTTTGCAGCTCCTGATGGGTTAACGCAACGATCTTGCCTGCTTCGCGCATGATCTCAATCTCGCGAGGAGTCTTGCAAATGATCATTAGCGAAGGCCCCCAAGCAATTCATCAACGTCAGTGAATACCTTGTTGATATCCTGCTGGCCGTCAATGTCTCTGAGCACACCTTTTTGACCGTAAAAGTCAAGAAGCGGCTGAGTTTGCTTCATATTAACATCTAAACGATTTTGTACAGTTTCAGGTTTGTCATCTTCACGCTGGTAAAGTTCTCCACCGTCTTTATCACATTTACCTTCTACTGCAGGAGGGTTGAATACTGTGTGATACGTCGCACCGCAGGTCTTACAAATCCAACGGCCGGTAAGACGTGTCATCAGTTCTTCTTTTTCCACCTTAATGTTTAGAACATAGTCAAGTTCTTTGCCAAGGTCTTTGAGTAATGCATCAAGCGCTTCGGCCTGTGCCACTGTTCTCGGGAATCCATCTAACAGAAACCCTTCTTGGCAATCGTCATTGCTTAATCGTTCACGAACAATACCGATCGTTACTTCGTCCGGTACCAGGTCGCCCTGGTCCATGTACGATTTAGCCTTCAATCCAAGTTCAGTTCCGTTTTTAATTGCTGCACGGAACATGTCCCCCGTAGAAATATGAGGGATGTTATATTTTTCAATAATTCTTTCAGCCTGTGTGCCTTTTCCGGCACCAGGTAATCCCATTAAAACAATATTCACAAGTAAGCCCCCTCATTTACGATGGGCTTCAGGGCTCGCACCCCAAAACCATGTGATTATCTCATGAACCCTTTATAGTTCCGTTTTACCAGCTGTGCTTCAAGCTGCTTCATTGTCTCAAGCGCAACCCCTACAACGATCAATAGGCTAGTACCGCCAATTTGAACCGACTGTGGAAGGCCTGCAAGATTAATGAAGAAGATTGGCAGGATTGAAATTACTGAAAGGAAAATCGCTCCTACGAAAGTTAAACGGTAAAGAACGCTCGTCAGGTAATCCTGAGTCGCTTGTCCAGGTCGGATTCCTGGGATATAACCACCTTGTTTTTTAAGGTTTTCTGCCATATTCTCCGGATTCACCTGAATGAATGCGTAGAAATACGTGAACGCAACGATCAGTGCAACGTAAATCGTCATACCGATTGGCTGTGTGTAATCAAACACTTCCTGAATCGTTGTTGTAATGTTGTTCTGACCAAAGAAAGTTACGAGTGTCTGCGGTGTGATAATAAAGGAAATCGCGAAGATAACCGGAATTACCCCTGCAGCATTCACTTTCAATGGAATGTGTGATGACTGTCCGCCCGTTGCCGGAGCGTTCTTGCCACCTACACGCTTTGCATACTGGACAGGAATTTTACGCAATGCCTGCTGAACGAAGATAACGCCAACAGTGATTGCTACAACTGCAAGTGCCAGTAATACCAGAATGACGATGTTCAGGAAAAGCTGTTCTCCAGCACCTTCAATCTGTTGTGCATATAACTGATTAACGCCATTAGGAATAGCGGCCACGATACCTGCAAAGATGATGATGGAAATACCATTTCCAACACCGTTTGCTGTGATCTGCTCTCCTAACCACATTAAAAAGGCTGTCCCGGCTGTCAGTACGATTGCGATAAGCATGTACGTAGTAATCGATGTGTCAGGGATCAGTGATCCACCGTACATACGATTAAAGCCATAAGACATTCCGATTGCCTGGATAAATGCCAGGACAATCGTAAAGTAACGTGTAAACTGAGCCAGCTTACGACGTCCAACATCTCCCTGTTTGGACCACTCAGCAAATTTCGGTACAACGTCCATTTGCAAAAGCTGAACAATGATGGAGGCCGTGATGTACGGCATGATGCCCATCGCCAGGATCGAGAAGTTGATTAATGCTCCACCACCGAATGTATTCATAAATCCGATCAGGCCGGCCATTTCATCCTGTGCCTGAAGAACTTGTGCATCTACACCCGGAACCGGAATGAAAGTTCCGATCCTAAAGACCACCAACATTAAAAGGGTGAAAATAATTTTATTTCTTATATCACCCACGCGCATAAAATTGGAGATTGTCCGAAACATTAAACCACCTCAGTTGTTCCGCCGGCAGCTTCAATTGCTTCTTTAGCAGCAGAAGAGAATTTGTGAGCTTTAACAGTCAGCTTCTTCTCTACGTTACCTTTAGCAAGGATCTTGATTCCTGCTAATTCTTTGCTTACTACTCCAGTTTCGATTAGAAGTTCCGGTGTTACTTCCGTACCTTCTTCAAAACGGTTAAGTGTGTCAAGATTAACAATCGCAAATTCCTTGCGGTGGATGTTTGTGAATCCACGCTTTGGAAGACGACGTGCTAATGGGTTCTGACCACCTTCAAAGCCTGGTCTTACGCCTCCGCCTGAACGTGCGTTTTGACCTTTGTGACCTTTACCTGAAGTTTTACCATTACCAGATCCGATACCGCGACCAACGCGATTGCGCTCTCTGCGGGATCCTTCTGCAGGTTTTAACTCATGAAGTTTCATAGTGGCACCTCCTTGTTGATAAACATGAAATTAGATTTCTTTAACTGATACCAGGTGAGACACTTTATTGATCATTCCGCGAATAGCTTCGTTATCCTGCTGTTCAACAGTCTGGTTAGTCTTACGAAGACCAAGAGCCTGAACTGTTGCACGCTGATCTTTACTGCGTCCGATCACGCTGCGAGTGAGGGTAATTGCTAGTTTATTTGCCATCACTTATCCCTCCTTATCCTAACAGTTCTTCCACTGACTTGCCACGTAGCTTAGCAACGTCTTCTGCACGCTTAAGCTGCTTAAGGCCGTCAATTGTGGCACGAACCATGTTGATTGGTGTGTTAGAACCTAGTGATTTTGAAAGAATGTCGTGGACACCTGCAAGTTCAAGTACCGCACGAACTGGTCCACCAGCGATAACTCCTGTACCAGGAGATGCTGGCTTGATGAAGATTGAGCCTGCACCGAAGCGGCCTGTAACAATGTGAGGAGTAGTTCCTTCAACCATTGGTACTTCAATCAGATTTTTCTTCGCGTCTTCGATTGCTTTACGGATCGCATCAGGCACCTCTTGGGCTTTACCTGTACCGAAACCTACATGGCCATTCTTGTCTCCTACTACTACTAGAGCAGAGAAACGGAAGCGGCGGCCACCTTTAACAACCTTAGCGACACGGTTAATCGTAACTACGCGTTCTTCAAGTTCAAGTTTGTTTGGATCAATGCGACGCATCTGGATTGTCCCTCCTTTTTCTATTAAAATTCAAGTCCGTTTTCACGTGCAGCTTCAGCAAGAGCTTTCACGCGGCCGTGGTAAAGGTATCCTCCACGGTCAAATACGACTGATTTCATTCCTTTTTCTGCTGCGCGTTTAGCGATTGCTTCGCCAACTTTTTGTGCAGCCTCGACGTTTCCGCCAGTTTCAAGACCAAGCTCTTTCGTAGATGCAGCAGCTAGTGTTACGCCGTTAGCATCATCGATAAGCTGAGCGTAGATGTGCTTGTTTGAACGGTAAACATTCAAACGCGGACGAGATTCAGTTCCCGTGATCGTTGTACGAACACGCGCATGACGTTTTTTACGTACCGCATTCTTGTCAACTTTAGTAATCAATCAAGGTCACTCCTTTCATGCGCCTAAGCGGCATTATTTACCTGTTTTACCTTCTTTACGACGAACGTATTCGCCTTCGTAACGGATTCCTTTACCTTTGTAAGGCTCTGGAGGACGAACGTCACGGATGTTTGCAGCTAGTGCGCCTACGCGCTCTTTGCTTGCGCCTTTGATTGTAACCTTTGTGTTTGAAGGAACTTCGATTTCGATTCCTTCTTCCGGTGTGATCTCAACTGGGTGAGAGTATCCTACGTTAAGAACAAGCTTGTTACCTTGTTTCTGTGCACGATATCCAACCCCGATAAGTTCAAGGCTACGTTCGAAACCTTTAGATACACCCTCGATCATGTTGTTCAGGATCGCACGAGTAGTACCGTGGATTGTACGGTGTTCTTTTGAGTCAGAAGGACGGACAACTGTAAGTGTGCTGCCTTCCTGCTCGAATTTCATTTCTGAGTTAAAAGTGAATGAAAGTTCACCTTTAGGTCCTTTAGCAGTAACATGTGAACCATCAAAAGTTAATGTTACATCTGAAGGTACCTCAATTGGTTTTTTTCCTACACGAGACATTTTGTTGCACCTCTCTTTCGATTAAAAAGTATTACCAGACGTATGCTAGAACTTCTCCGCCAACTTGCTTAGCGCGAGCTTCTTTGTCAGTTACAACGCCAGTTGAAGTAGATACGATTGCAATTCCAAGGCCGTTCAGTACGCGTGGAAGCTCATCAGCTTTTGCGTAGACACGAAGACCTGGCTTTGAAATACGCTTAAGGCCAGTGATAACACGCTCATTATTTGCACCATACTTAAGGAAGATGCGAATGATACCCTGCTTGCTGTCCTCGATATATTCAACGTCACGGATGAAACCTTCACGCTTAAGGATTTCTGCAATTTCTTTTTTCATGTTAGAAGCAGGAACCTCTAGCTTCTCGTGACGTACCTGGTTCGCATTACGGATGCGAGTCAGAAGATCTGCGATTGGATCTGTCATTGTCATATTAATTTACCTCCTTCCCAAAATCGGGTATTACCAGCTGGCTTTCTTAACGCCAGGAATTTGACCCTTGTATGCTAGTTCACGGAAACAAATACGGCAAAGCTTAAATTTGCGTAGTACTGAGTGTGGACGTCCGCAACGTTCGCAACGTGTATACTCTTGTACTTTAAATTTTTGCTTGCGCTGTTGTTTCGCAATCATTGATTTTTTAGCCACGTTTACGCCTCCCTTTTATAGAGATTACTTTTGGAATGGCATACCGAATTGTGTTAGAAGCTCACGAGACTCTTCGTCTGAGTTAGCTGTCGTTACAATTACGATGTCCATGCCACGTACTTTGTTCACTTTGTCATAATCGATCTCTGGGAAGATAAGCTGCTCTTTAACACCAAGAGTGTAGTTACCGCGACCGTCGAAAGACTTTTTAGATACTCCGCGGAAGTCACGTACACGTGGTAGAGATACAGAGATTAGCTTGTCTAGGAAGTCATACATACGCTCGCCGCGAAGTGTAACTTTCGCACCGATTGGCATACCTTCACGAAGACGGAAGCCTGCGATAGATTTCTTAGCTTTTGTGATCAATGGCTTTTGACCAGTGATTGTTGTAAGCTCCTCTACAGCTGTATCTAGTGATTTAGTGTTTTGAACTGCTTCACCAACACCCATGTTGATTACGATTTTCTCGATTTTTGGCACCTGCATTACAGAAGTGTAATCGAACTTCTTAACTAGAGCAGGTGTAATGTCATTATTGAACTTTTCTTTTAGGCGGTTCATGCTTGAGTACCTCCCCTCTTCATTAACTATTTATCTAAAGATTCACCTGATTTTTTAGCAATACGTACTTTCTTGCCGTCCTCAACTTTGTAACCAACGCGTGTTGGTTCGTTCGTTTTCGGATCGATCAGCATCACGTTTGATACGTGAATTGCTGCTTCCATGTTAGAGATTCCACCTTGTGGATTCATCTGTGAAGGTTTTGAATGTTTCTTGACGATGTTCACACCTTCAACAGTTACGCGGTCAGTTTTCGGAGAAGTTGCAAGAATTGTACCTGTCTTGCCCTTGTCTTTACCGGAAATAACCATAACTTTATCGCCTTTTTTAACGTGCATCCTGTCGCACCTCCTTGATACGGTGGTTGATTATCAATTAAAGAACTTCTGGTGCTAGAGAAACAATCTTCATGAAGTTGCTGTCACGAAGTTCACGAGCAACCGGTCCGAAGATACGAGTTCCACGAGGGCCTTTGTCGTCACGGATGATGACACAAGCATTCTCATCGAACTTGATGTACGTACCATCTTTACGACGAACGCCGCTCTTTGTACGAACGATTACCGCTCTTACAACTTCACCCTTTTTAACAACGCCTCCTGGTGTTGCTTGTTTCACTGTGCAGACGATCACATCACCAATATTAGCAGTCTTGCGGCCTGAACCTCCAAGAACTTTAATAGTTAGTACTTCACGTGCACCAGAGTTATCAGCTACTTTTAAACGTGATTCCTGTTGAATCATGTAGGTTACCTCCCTTCGGAATTACATTTCCGAACAATATATTAGATAATAACCGCTTCTTCTACGACTTCCACTAGACGGAAACGTTTTGTTGCTGAAAGCGGACGAGTTTCCATAATACGAACAATGTCGCCTGTTTTGGCTTGGTTTTGTTCATCGTGAGCTTTGTACTTCTTAGAGTACTTTACTCGTTTGCCATAAAGTGAATGTTTCTTTTGCGTTTCAACTAGCACTGTGATTGTTTTGTCCATTTTGTCAGAAACAACACGGCCAGTGTAAACTTTACGCTGGTTGCGTTCACTCATGCTGCAAACCTCCTCTCAGTTATCAGTTGTTAGCGCCGATTTCTCTTTCACGAATCACGGTTTTCATGCGAGCAATGGCTTTTCGTACTTGACGGATGCGAGCAGTGTTTTCAAGCTGACCAGTAGCCAGTTGGAAACGAAGGTTAAATAGCTCTTCCTTCAAAGATTTTACTTTTTGTTCAATTTCGGCAGTGGTTAGGTCACGAATTTCATTAGCTTTCATTTGATTCACCACCAATTTCTTCTCGTTTTACAAACTTAGTCTTAACCGGAAGTTTGTGTGATGCAAGACGAAGTGCTTCACGAGCAACTTCTTCAGATACTCCAGCGATTTCGAACATAATCTTACCCGGCTTTACAACTGCTACCCATCCTTCTGGTGCCCCTTTACCGGAACCCATTCGGACTTCTAGAGGTTTCTTAGTGTAAGGCTTGTGTGGGAAGATTTTAATCCATACTTTACCGCCACGTTTCATGTAACGTGTCATCGCGATACGAGCAGACTCGATCTGACGGTTAGTGATCCAGCTAGCTTCAAGAGCTTGTAGGCCGTATTCACCAAAGCTTACTTCAGTACCGCCTTTTGCCTGTCCGCGCATCTTTCCACGGTGTACACGACGATATTTAACGCGTTTAGGTAATAACATGATTAGTTTCCTCCTTCCTCGGATTTCTTGTTGTTCTTGGTAGGAAGAACTTCTCCACGATAGATCCATACTTTAACTCCAAGCTTACCATACGTAGTATCCGCTTCAACGTGAGCGTAGTCGATGTCAGCACGAAGAGTATGAAGTGGAACAGTACCTTCACTGTAATGTTCAGCACGTGCGATGTCTGCTCCGCCTAGACGACCAGAAACTTGCGTTTTGATCCCTTTAGCGCCAGCACGCATTGTGCGTTGGATTGATTGCTTTTGAGCACGACGGAAAGATACACGGTTTTCCAGTTGACGTGCAATGTTTTCACCTACAAGTTTCGCATCAAGATCAGCGCGTTTGATTTCAACGATGTTGATGTGAACTCGTTTGCCAGTGATTTTGTTAAGGTCTTTACGAAGTGCTTCGACTTCAGTACCACCTTTACCGATAACCATACCTGGCTTAGCAGTGTGAATTGTAATATTGATGCGGTTAGCCGCACGCTCGATTTCTACTTTAGAAACTGATGCTTCTTTCAGACGACCTTCAATGTAGTCACGTACTTTAAGGTCTTCATGAAGTAAGTCTGCGTAGTCTTTGCCTGCGAACCATTTTGATTCCCAGTCACGAATGACTCCGATACGTAGTCCAATTGGATTTACTTTTTGACCCACGCGTTATCCCTCCTTTTTTTCAGATACCACGATTGTAATGTGGCTTGTACGTTTGTTAATGGCACTTGCACGACCTTGTGCACGAGGACGGAAACGTTTAAGTGTTGGTCCTTCGTTAACATATGCTTCAGAAATCACAAGGTTGTTAATGTCCATGTCGTAATTATGCTCAGCGTTCGCTACAGCAGATTTTAATACTTTCTCGATTACTGGTGATGCAGCGCGTGGTGTGTGGTTTAAGATAGCCACCGCTTCGCCAACCTGCTTACCGCGGATTAAATCTGCTACTAGGCGTACTTTACGAGGAGCAATACGAACTGTGTTTGCAACAGCTTTTGCTTGCATTAGGATAGCCTCCTCTCAATTAGCGTCTTGTTTTCTTATCGTCACTTGCGTGACCTTTATACGTACGGCTTGGTGCGAATTCACCTAGTTTATGACCAACCATGTCTTCTGTCACGTAAACCGGTACGTGTTTGCGTCCATCGTATACAGCGATTGTATGACCGATGAAGTTAGGGAAGATTGTAGAACGACGAGACCAAGTTTTAACAACCTGCTTCTTGTCTGTTTCATTAAGCTTCTCAACTTTTGACATTAAATGATCGTCCACAAAAGGTCCTTTTTTCAAGCTGCGACCCATATTGGAACCTCCCTTCGTGATTGCCCTACGGCTCGTTTGATGAACCGTAGCTCAATCCCGTTATTTTTTACGACGACGTACGATAAACTTATCGGACTTGTTTGTCTTCTTACGAGTCTTGTAACCAAGAGTTGGTTTGCCCCATGGTGACATTGGTGATTTACGGCCGATTGGCGCTTTACCTTCACCACCACCGTGTGGGTGATCATTCGGGTTCATTACAGAACCACGTACAGTTGGGCGCTTGCCTAACCAGCGTGAACGTCCTGCTTTACCGATGTTGATTAGTTCGTGCTGTTCGTTACCAACTTGTCCTACAGTAGCACGGCAAGTTGCAAGGATCATACGAGTTTCGCCTGAGTTAAGACGTACAAGCACGTATTTACCTTCTTTACCTAGAACCTGTGCTGATGTACCAGCTGAACGTACTAGCTGACCACCTTTACCAGGCTTAAGCTCGATGTTGTGGATAACAGTACCCACTGGGATGTTTACTAGTGGAAGTGCATTACCTGTTTTAATATCTGCTTCAGGACCTGACATAACTTCCATGCCTACTACTAGTCCTTTAGGAGCTAGAATGTAACGCTTCTCACCATCAACGTAGTTGATTAGTGCAATGTTTGCTGAACGGTTTGGATCGTATTCGATCGTAGCAACGCGTCCTGGAATGCCATCTTTCGTACGAGCGAAATCGATGACACGGTATTGGCGCTTATGGCCTCCACCTTGATGACGAACTGTTAACTTACCCTGGTTGTTACGGCCACCTTTACGCTTAATAGGCGCAAGAAGTGATTTTTCCGGCTTGCTTGTTGTAATCTCAGCAAAGTCAGAAGCTGTCATGCCGCGACGACCATTAGAGGTAGGTTTGTACTTTTTAATCGCCATGTCTGTTCCCTCCTCTTCTATTTATCGGTTTATATTAAACCTCAAAAAATTCGATTTCTTTGCTATCTTCAGTCAGAGTTACAATTGCTTTGCGACGCTTGTTAGTATAACCAGTGTAACGTCCCATGCGCTTGAATTTACCTTTGTAGTTCATGATGTTTACTTTCTCAACATCCACACCAAAGATTTCCTGGACTGCGTCTTTCACTTGTGTTTTGTTAGCACGAGTGTCGACTTCGAACGTGTATTTCTTCTCACCCATAAGGTCTGAAGAACGCTCAGTAATTACGGGGCGCTTAATAATATCGCGAGCATCCATTATGCAAGCACCTCCTCTACTTTTTGAACTGCACCTTTCGTCATAACCACTTTATCGTGGCCAAGTACATCAAGTACGTTGACGCCAGTAGCAGAAATAACTGTTACGCCTGGAATGTTACGTCCAGATAGAGCAACGTTTTCGTCAAGACCTTCAGTCACTACTAGGACCTTCTTGTCTAGTGAAAGGCTGCTTAATACTGAAGCAAATTCCTTCGTTTTTGGCGATTCGAATGAAAGCGCCTCTAGAACTAAGATGTTTTCTTCAGCAACTTTGCTTGAAAGAGCTGATTTGATCGCCAGACGACGAACTTTTTTAGGAAGCTTATAGCTATAGCTGCGAGGTGTTGGACCGAATACAGTACCACCGCCACGCCATTGTGGTGAACGGATCGAACCTTGACGGGCACGTCCAGTTCCCTTCTGACGCCATGGCTTACGACCGCCGCCTGCTACTTCAGAACGATTTTTTACTTTGTGAGTTCCCTGACGCTGTGCAGCACGCTGCATCAGTACAGTTTCGAACATCACTGCGTTGTTTGGCTCAATGCCGAAGATGGATTCGTTAAGCTCGATATCACCAGCTTGTGAACCATCCTGTTTAAATACGGATACTTTAGGCATTCCTGTTTCCTCCTTTCCGATTAACGTTTATTATTTCGCTTTAATCGCGCTTTTTACTGTGATTAGTGTCTTGTTAGGGCCAGGAACGTTCCCTTTAACAAGAAGTAGGTTACGCTCAGCATCAACCTTAACGATTGAAAGGTTCTGAACTGTAATCTTTTCTCCGCCCATGCGTCCAGGTAGTAATTTACCTTTGAATACGCGGTTTGGATCAACAGGACCCATTGAACCAGGACGACGGTGGTAACGAGAACCGTGAGTCATTGGTCCGCGGGATTGGTTGTGACGCTTGATTGCACCCTGAAAACCTTTACCCTTCGATACTCCTGTTACATCTACTACATCGCCTTCTGCGAAAATATCAACCTTGACTTCTTGACCAACCTCATACTCGCCAAGCTCAACACCGCGGATTTCACGGACGAAGCGCTTAGGAGCCGTTTCAGCTTTAGCGGCATGTCCTTTAGATGGTTTGTTAGCAAGCTTTTCACGCTTGTCTTCGAAACCGATCTGGATTGATTCGTATCCGTCAGTATCAACAGCTTTCTTTTGAAGAACTACGTTAGGAGTAGCTTCGATTACTGTTACTGGGATAAGATCGCCGTTCTCAGCAAAAACCTGAGTCATTCCAATCTTTCTACCTAAGATTCCTTTGGTCATTAGTCACACCTCCTATAATGTTTAGTAATTTATTTTTTGTTGATTAAAGTTTGATTTCGATGTCAACGCCAGACGGTAAATCAAGACGCATTAGCGCATCTACCGTTTGTGGTGTTGGGTTCACAATGTCTACCAGACGCTTATGTGTGCGCATTTCAAACTGCTCACGAGCATCTTTATATTTGTGGACCGCGCGAAGAATTGTGTAAACAGACTTTTCAGTTGGAAGCGGGATTGGACCCGAAACACTAGCACCTGAACGTTTTGCAGTTTCAACAATCTTCTCAGCAGACTGATCCAGAATTCTGTGATCATATGCTTTCAAACGGATACGGATTTTTTGTTTTGCCATTATTTTCCCTCCTTTATCGCCTATTTAGGAATAGACATTCTCCGCAGAAATTTCCCACACACGAGCCATGGCAAAGCGGCCGGGTGTGTCGGCAACCTCCTGCATCATCGCAAGTCAAAGACCAACATTAGATATTATACAGAAAATAATTCATTTGTGCAACCCCTGTTGCGAAATTACTTTCCGAATACACTTTGTCTATTATAAGACCGATCCAGTTGTCTTTCAAGTGGTAAAGAAATATGCAGAAAATTCATTGGTTTTTCATATTGCTGATGAGTTGTGAGGCAGCTTCTGCCCATGGATGATTTGTCTGTCCGCGCTGTTCTCTGGTGTTAAGTAAGGCAGAGAATGTCTGATAGTGCAGATCTTCATTTGTCTGTATGTGCAGGTCGATCCGGTCCTGGTATTCTTTTAAGCTTTGGAAGGCAGCTGAAGCTTTTTGATCTAAGTGAAAAATTCTTGAGACCATTTGACCGAATCGTCTTTCTTCTATAGTGAAGTACCCTCCCCTCTCCCATTGTTTAAGTTGAGAGATGTATTGCTCATGGAGGTGGGATTTTTCGGTGAGACTGGTGATTGTTTTTTGATTGATGGGCGCATTGTTAAGTGACGCCTGGTAAGCATTAATAATAATTGGGAGTATCGGCTGGATGTTGCGTTTCGGCTTCTTTGTCTGTCTGTCATAGACTGATAGCCAGAGATGGATTGGCTGCATGGCGGGCGCTCCTTTTGGTCCGGGATTGTCGTGTTTCTACTATAGTAGTGTAGCGGATTTGGCGGGTGTGGGGAAGATGGGTTTGGGGTGGCTGATCAAAGAGCATGGGTGGGTGGGCTGGCGGGAATTCGGGTCACGTCCGGAGATTTTTGGGTCACATTCTGAAATTTCCGGGTCACCTCCTGGATTTTTCGGATCACGTTTTTTCAGATTGGCGATTTTCGGGTCACATTCCCAAATTTCCGGGTCACCTCCGGGAAATTTAAGGTCATATCCACCCCCTTTTCCGGTCACCCCCCGGCAAGTTGACCTGAGCACCCACGCAGTTAAAGTATTCAGCCCAACAAGAGATCCTTCCTTAAGCAAAATAAAAAATCCTGCACCCATAAGGATGCAGGATCTGTATACGTTAGCAGAAATTACTTCTGGATAGAAGCTACAACGCCAGCGCCTACTGTACGTCCACCTTCACGAATAGAGAACTTAGTTCCTTCTTCGATTGCGATAGGAGAGATTAGCTCAACAGTCATTTCGATGTTGTCGCCAGGCATAACCATTTCTACTCCTTCAGGAAGGTTACATACGCCAGTTACGTCCGTAGTACGGAAGTAGAACTGTGGGCGGTAGTTAGTGAAGAATGGAGTGTGACGTCCACCTTCTTCTTTTGATAGAACATAAACTTCAGCTTTGAAGTTTGTGTGTGGAGTGATTGTTCCTGGCTTAGCAAGAACCTGTCCACGGTTGATGTCGTCGCGAGAAACCCCACGAAGAAGTGCACCAATGTTGTCGCCAGCTTCTGCATAGTCAAGAAGCTTACGGAACATTTCAACACCAGTTACAGTAGTTTTCTTCGGCTCTTCAGAAAGACCGATGATTTCTACTTCGTCACCAACTTTAACTTGTCCACGCTCAACACGTCCAGTAGCAACTGTACCACGACCAGTGATTGAGAATACGTCCTCAACTGGCATCATGAATGGCTTGTCAGTGTCACGCTCAGGAGTTGGAATGTAGCTATCTACAGCTTCCATAAGTTCGAAGATTTTCTCTTCCCACTCAGCTTCTCCTTCAAGAGCTTTAAGTGCAGAACCTTTGATTACTGGAATGTCGTCGCCAGGGAAATCGTACTCAGAAAGAAGGTCACGGATTTCCATTTCAACTAGTTCAAGTAGTTCTTCGTCGTCTACCATGTCACACTTGTTCATGAATACAACAAGGTAAGGTACACCTACCTGACGAGATAGAAGGATGTGCTCACGAGTCTGTGGCATTGGGCCATCAGCAGCAGATACTACAAGAATACCGCCGTCCATTTGAGCAGCACCAGTGATCATGTTCTTAACATAGTCAGCGTGTCCTGGGCAGTCAACGTGTGCATAGTGACGAGTGTCAGTTTCGTACTCAACGTGTGCAGTTGAGATTGTGATTCCGCGCTCGCGCTCTTCTGGAGCACCATCGATTTGATCGTATGCCATTGCAGATCCACGACCATATTTCTTGTGAAGTACAGTTGTGATTGCAGCAGTTAGAGTTGTTTTACCATGGTCAACGTGTCCGATTGTTCCAATATTCGCATGGGTTTTCGAACGGTCGAATTTTTCCTTAGCCATTACGGAATTCCTCCTTAAAATAATTAAAGTTAATTAGTTTTATTTTTAAATGTGGCTCCCCAGGGGACAAATGCCCCGGGAGTCACCACAGCTTACATAAGTAGTTATACTTTATTGTAAGGGTGAAATCAATTATTCACCTTTATTTTTTTTGATGATTTCTTCACTCACAGACTTCGGTACTTCCTCGTAGTGATCGAAGAACATTGAGAATGTTCCACGTCCCTGCGTGTTAGAACGAAGTGAAGTTGCGTAACCGAACATTTCAGCAAGCGGTACAAATGCTTTAACGATTTGTGTGTTACCGCGAGCAGACATACCTTCTACGCGTCCACGGCGAGCTGTAACGTCACCCATGATGTCTCCCATGTATTCTTCTGGGATCATAACTTCTACGCGCATTAGCGGCTCAAGAAGAACCGGGTTACACTTAGAAACTGCATTTTTAAGTGCCATAGATGCAGCAATCTTAAACGCCATCTCAGAGGAGTCAACATCGTGGTATGAACCATCGTATAACTTCGCTTTGATGTCGATTAGAGGGTAACCAGCAAGTACACCGTTGTCTAGAGAGTCTTCAAGACCCTGCTGAACAGCCGGGATGTATTCACGTGGTACAGATCCCCCAACGATTGCATTTTCAAATTCAAAGCCTGCTCCTTCTTCGTTTGGAGAGAATTCAATCTTAACGTGACCGAACTGACCACGACCACCAGACTGGCGGACGAATTTCCCTTCAACTTGTGCAGAGCCGCGGAATGTTTCACGGTAAGATACCTGAGGAGCACCCACGTTAGCTTCTACTTTGAATTCACGCTTCATACGGTCAACTAGGATATCAAGGTGAAGCTCACCCATACCTGCGATGATCGTCTGTCCAGTTTCCTGGTCAGTGTGTGCGTGGAATGTTGGATCTTCTTCCTGAAGCTTCTGAAGCGCCTGAGACATCTTGTCCTGGTCAGCTTTAGACTTAGGTTCGATCGCAACAGAGATAACTGGCTCAGGGAATTCCATAGACTCAAGAATTACAAGACTCTTTTCGTCACATAGTGTGTCCCCTGTAGTTGTGTCTTTAAGACCAACTGCAGCAGCGATATCTCCAGCATATACTTCCGCGATTTCTTCACGAGAGTTAGCGTGCATCTGCAGGATACGTCCTACACGCTCACGCTTACCTTTCGTTGCATTCTGTACGTATGATCCAGACTGAAGCACACCAGAATAAACACGGAAGAATGTAAGCTTACCTACATAAGGGTCTGTCATTACTTTGAATGCAAGCGCTGAGAATGGCTCTTCGTCGCTAGCAGGACGAACAACTTCTTCTTCACTCTCAGGAACATGTCCTGTGATTGGCTTAACATCAAGTGGTGACGGAAGGTAGTCAAGCACTGCATCAAGCAGAAGCTGAACACCTTTGTTCTTGAAAGCAGAACCACAGATTACCGGATAGAATTCAACGTCACAAGTTCCTTTACGGATTGCAGCTTTGATTTCATCCACTGTCATTTCTTCGCCTTCAAGGTATTTCATCATTAGATCTTCATCAAGATCTGCTACCGCTTCAATTAGCTTTCCGCGGTACTCTTCAGCTTGTTCCTTGTATTCTTCAGGAATATCACGCTTCTCAGTACGAGTACCAAGATCATCTTCATAGAAGTATGCTACGTTTTCAACTAGGTCGATAATTCCTTCGAATTCATCTTCCGCACCGATTGGCAGTTGAATTGGGTGAGCATTAGCCTGAAGACGGTCGTGAAGTGTTCCTACAGAATATAGGAAGTCTGCCCCGATCTTATCCATCTTGTTAACGAATACGATACGAGGAACACCGTATGTTGTCGCCTGACGCCATACAGTTTCTGTCTGTGGCTCAACACCCGACTGGGCATCAAGTACACCTACAGCACCATCAAGTACACGAAGTGAACGTTCAACTTCTACTGTGAAGTCTACGTGTCCTGGTGTATCAATGATGTTTACACGGTGGCCCTTCCATGAAGCAGTTGTAGCAGCAGATGTGATCGTGATCCCACGCTCCTGCTCCTGCTCCATCCAGTCCATCTGTGATGCACCTTCGTGCGTTTCACCGATCTTGTGGATACGGCCAGTGTAGTAAAGGATACGCTCCGTAGCAGTCGTCTTACCAGCATCGATGTGAGCCATGATACCGATATTACGAGTGTCTTTTAAGGAGAACTCTCTAGGCATTGGTCTTTCTCCTTCCTACTAAATGAGATTTGGTTGATAAAATGCTGAATCTTACCAGCGGTAGTGAGCAAATGCTTTATTTGCTTCAGCCATTTTATGCATATCTTCACGCTTCTTAACTGAAGCGCCAGTGTTGTTTGCTGCATCAAGAATTTCATTAGCAAGACGCTCTTCCATAGTCTTTTCTCCACGAAGACGCGCATAGTTAACTAACCAGCGAAGTCCAAGTGTAGTACGACGTTCCGGACGCACCTCAACCGGCACCTGATAGTTCGCTCCGCCGACACGACGAGCACGTACTTCAAGAACTGGCATGATGTTCTTAAGCGCCTGGTCGAATACTTCTAGAGCATCTTTCCCAGAACGTTCCTGAACGATATCGAAAGCAGAATAAAGGATACGCTGAGCTGTACCTTTCTTTCCGTCAATCATGATTTTGTTAACAAGACGAGTTACCAGCTTCGAGTTATGAATCGGATCCGGTAAAACATCACGTTTTGCAACTGCACCTTTACGAGGCATGTGATTTCCTCCTTTCATAGGAAAATAACTTCTTTATATTGAATCGATTACTTTTGTGGTTTTGGTCTCTTAGTACCGTATAGTGAACGTCCTTGACGGCGTCCATCTACACCAGCAGTATCAAGCGCACCACGTACGATGTGGTAACGTACCCCTGGTAAATCCTTTACACGTCCTCCACGGATAAGAACAACACTGTGCTCTTGAAGGTTGTGCCCGATACCAGGAATATATGCTGTAACCTCGATTTGGTTAGTAAGACGTACACGAGCGTATTTACGAAGTGCCGAGTTCGGCTTCTTCGGTGTCATTGTACCAACACGAGTACAAACACCACGCTTTTGCGGTGATGAAAGGTTAGTCGCTTTCTTCTTGAAGCTGTTGTAACCTTTGTTAAGTGCCGGTGAATCTGACTTAGAGCTCTTTGATTGACGTGGCTTACGCACTAATTGGTTAATAGTAGGCATGTTTTATGTCCTCCCTTCTTCAATATTTTAAGCCCACACATCCAGGTGGTTCATTTTAGGGTAAAAACAAAGTCTTTGCAACTTCTGCTGCAAAAACATGTTTACATAGTAATGGCTACCGCAGCAGCACCAACCTCGATCCCGCACGCTTTGCCCAGCTTCTTCATTGAATCCACATGGGTTACGTTTACGTTCATCTCTTCAGCGGTGAGTAGCACCCGGTCAACAACATGAGAGTCGACATCGTCAGCAACGATGACTTCTCTGACTGACCCTGCTTTGAGTGCCTTTACGACTTGCTTGGATCCTACAACGATGTGTTTAGCCTGTGATACTTTTTCATAAGACATAATCATATCCTCCAAAGTAACAGGTTGTTAATTAGTAGCAACCTTGAATATATTATCATCTCAATGATAGGTTGTCAACAACGTTTGTAAATAATTGCGGGGTCTTTATCAAGATTCATGAGCGTCTGCTGTTTTTCAGCAACCGGAGTCGATTCCAGCAAATCGGATGATCCATTGTTTTCTATCAGATCCGGTGATTTTTGCTTCGGAATAGAAATGAATTGCTTCAATTTGCAAGTAATTCATTCAATCTTGTATAAGATTCCTTCATTGTCTATTGAACACCTGTTAATTCCTTCATAAGGAGTTAGAATCCCTTCAACAATGAAGAGCATTCCATCAGCTTAACATTTTATTCCTTCAAGCAAGCTGCACCATACTGGTCACTGCAGATAACTTCCTACCTGCCAGGACAAACTTCTCTTTTCCCAATTGAATTCATAATAGATAAAAAAGGTGACGCCACACAGGGGCGCCACCTTTTTGCTTTCACAGGCTGTGAATTATTCCACGGAAACTGCTTCTTCCTCTGGAATGTCTTCGTTTTCGATCTCAGCCTGGCGATAGCGCTGCATACCCGTTCCGGCTGGAACAAGTTTACCGATGATAACATTTTCTTTCAGACCAAGGAGCTCGTCACGCTTTCCTTTGATCGCTGCGTCTGTCAGGACACGAGTTGTCTCCTGGAATGATGCAGCTGAAAGGAATGATTCTGTTTCAAGAGATGCTTTTGTGATCCCCAGGATAAGCGGGCGGCCTGTTGCCGGCTGCTTACCTTCAAGCAGAACCTGTTCGTTTGCTTCCATGAACTGATGTACATCAAGCAGTGAACCTGGCAGCAGTTCTGTTTCACCGGATTCAATGACACGTACTTTACGAAGCATCTGGCGAACCATGACTTCAACGTGCTTATCACCGATTTCAACACCCTGCATACGGTATACTTTCTGTACTTCTTTTAATAGATATTCCTGAACAGCAGCAACGTCACGGATCTTGATCAGTTCTTTCGGATCGATTGAACCTTCTGTCAGAACCTGACCGCGTTCGATGACATCGTCAACTGCTACTTTCAGACGTGCAGTATAAGGAGCAGAATAAGTCTTTGTTTCTACTTCACCTTTTACTGTAATATCCTGCTGACGGTCTTTACCTTCTGTGATCTCGGTTACGACACCATCAATTTCAGAAATCGTTGCCTGACCTTTCGGGTTACGCGCTTCGAAGATTTCCTGGATACGCGGAAGACCCTGTGTGATATCGTCTCCTGCTACACCACCTGTGTGGAATGTACGCATTGTAAGCTGTGTACCCGGCTCACCGATTGACTGGGCTGCAATGATTCCGACTGCTTCGCCGACTTCAACTTTTTCACCAGTCGCAAGGTTCTTACCATAACACTTCTCACATACGCCATGACGCGTGTTACAAGTGAATGCAGAACGGATTGATACTTCTTCTACACCAGCTTCAACAATCTGACGGGCAATATCTTCTGTAATCAGTTCATTACGTCTTACGAAGACTTCCCCAGTTTCAGGATGCTTGACTGTCTGGTTAGAGTAACGTCCTTCAAGACGCTCTTCAAGTGCTTCGATGACTTCTGTGCCATCTTTCAGTGAGCTTACGCGCAGACCACGGTCAGTACCGCAATCTTCTTCACGGACAATAACATCCTGTGCTACGTCTACAAGTCGGCGAGTCAGGTAACCTGAATCGGCAGTCTTCAGTGCTGTATCGGCAAGACCTTTACGTGCACCGTGTGTAGAGATGAAGTACTCAAGTACTGTCAGACCTTCACGGAAACTTGACTTGATCGGAAGCTCGATGATACGTCCAGCAGGGTTGGCCATCAGACCACGCATTCCGGCAAGCTGCGTAAAGTTAGATGCGTTACCACGGGCACCTGAGTCACTCATCATGTAGATTGGATTCAGGCTGTCGAGTGTAAGCATCAGCTTGTCCTGAATAACATCCTTCGCTGCTGACCAGATTGAGATAACACGCTCATAGCGCTCCTCTTCTGTAATCAGACCACGTCGGAACTGCTTCTGGACTTTATCTACTTTCAGCTGTGCATCGTCAAGGATTTCCTGCTTCTCAGGAAGTACCACGATATCAGCGATACCAATTGTGATACCAGCACGTGTTGAGTGCTTAAATCCAAGATTCTTCATGCTATCAAGCATTTTAGACGTATCCGTTAAGTGGAATCGCTTGAAGACTTCAGCAATGATGCTTCCAAGGAATCCTTTCTTAAACGGCGTTACCAGATCAGCTGATTTGAAGTGTTCTTTTACATTCGTCGTCGGATCAACGAAGTACTTATCAGGTGTATTCACCTCAAGGTTCTCCATTGTCGGCTCGTTAATGTAGTGGAACTCTTCAGGAAGAATTTCGTTAAAGATTACTTTTCCGACAGTTGTCAGAAGAAGCTTCTTATTCTGTTCTTCCGTAAATGTTGGTTTATTTACTGCACCTGCATGGATCGCAATACGTGTGTGCAGGTGTACATAACCATTCTGGTATGCAAGAAGGACTTCATCCGCATCACGGAATACTGAACCTTCACCTACAGCGTCTTTACGCTCTAATGTCAGGTAGTAGTTACCAAGTACCATATCCTGAGACGGTGTAACAACTGGCTTTCCGTCCTTCGGATTAAGGATGTTCTGTGCAGCAAGCATAAGAAGACGCGCTTCAGCCTGAGCTTCAGATGATAGTGGTACGTGAACCGCCATCTGGTCACCATCAAAGTCAGCGTTATAAGCTGTACATACGAGCGGGTGAAGACGGATCGCACGGCCTTCAACCAATGTTGGTTCGAATGCCTGGATACCAAGACGGTGAAGTGTAGGTGCACGGTTAAGAAGAACCGGATGCTCCTTGATTACATCTTCAAGTACGTCCCAAACTTCATCATGGACACGTTCAATCTTACGCTTTGCACTCTTAATATTATGCGCAAGTCCGCGCTCAACAAGCTCTTTCATGACGAAAGGCTTGAATAGTTCAAGTGCCATTTCTTTTGGCAGTCCGCACTGATACATTTTCAGGCTAGGTCCAACTACGATAACTGAACGGCCTGAGTAGTCAACACGCTTACCAAGAAGGTTCTGACGGAAACGCCCCTGCTTCCCTTTCAGCATATGAGAAAGAGATTTTAGCGGACGGTTACCCGGTCCTGTAACCGGACGACCGCGACGGCCGTTATCGATCAGTGCATCTACAGCTTCCTGCAGCATACGCTTTTCGTTTTGAACGATGATGCTTGGTGCACCAAGGTCCAATAGGCGCTTCAGACGGTTGTTACGGTTAATCACACGACGGTACAGGTCGTTCAGGTCAGATGTGGCGAAACGTCCACCATCAAGCTGAACCATCGGACGCAGTTCCGGCGGGATTACAGGAAGTACATCAAGAACCATCCAGTCAGGAAGGTTTCCTGAGTTACGGAATGATTCTACTACTTCAAGACGCTTGATCGCACGAGTACGACGCTGGCCCTGAGCAGTTTTCAATTCTTCTTTCAGCATTTCCGCTTCTTTATCAAGATCAATGTCCTGTAGAAGCTTGCGGATTGCTTCAGCTCCCATTGCAGCCTGGAATTTGCCGCTGTACTTTTCACGGTATGCACGGTACTCCTTCTCAGAAAGAAGCTGTTTCTTTTCAAGTGCAGTGTCTCCTGCTTCAGTTACTACATATGAAGCAAAGTAGATTACTTCTTCAAGCGCACGTGGTGACATGTCAAGAACAAGTCCCATACGGCTCGGGATGCCTTTGAAGTACCAGATGTGAGATACAGGTGCTGCAAGCTCGATGTGACCCATACGCTCACGACGAACTTTCGCACGCGTTACTTCAACACCACAACGGTCACAAACGACGCCCTTATAACGGACGCGCTTATATTTACCGCAGTGACACTCCCAGTCTTTCTGCGGGCCGAAGATGCGCTCGCAGAAAAGACCGTCTTTTTCAGGCTTCAGTGTACGATAGTTAATCGTTTCAGGCTTCTTTACTTCACCAAATGACCAAGAGCGGATCTTGTCAGGTGAGGCTAAACCAATTTTCATATATTCAAAGTTATTAACATCTATCAAGGAGCCTACCTCCCTTTTCGTTTAAAGGTTTCACCCTTTTGTTGATTCCCAGTGTCACAACTATTCTTTCGTGCCGACTGTTTCAGAAGCTGGTGCCTCTGTTTCCGGCGCAATGTTTAATGCATCAGCCTGATGGATGTCGTCATCGTCATCAAGGTCGCGCATTTCGATTTCTTCGTCATTGGCAGAAAGCATTTTTACATCCATACCAAGACTCTGAAGTTCTTTGATTAATACTTTAAATGATTCAGGAACGCCCGGCTCCGGAACGCTGTCGCCTTTTACGATCGCTTCGTACGTTTTCACACGTCCGACAACGTCATCTGATTTGACAGTTAGAATTTCCTGAAGTGTATAAGCGGCACCGTATGCTTCAAGTGCCCAAACCTCCATCTCACCAAAACGCTGTCCGCCAAACTGTGCTTTACCGCCCAGTGGCTGCTGCGTAACAAGTGAGTATGGTCCAGTTGAACGTGCGTGAAGCTTGTCATCAACCATGTGCGCAAGCTTAATCATATACATGACGCCTACTGATACACGGTTGTCGAATGGATCGCCTGTTCTTCCATCATAAAGAACTGTCTTACCATCACGTGACATACCTGCTTCTTCAATTGTTTCCCAAACATCTTCCTCATTGGCACCGTCAAATACCGGTGTTGCGATATGGATACCCATTGCACGGGCAGCCATTCCCATGTGCATCTCAAGAACCTGACCGATGTTCATACGAGATGGTACACCAAGTGGATTTAACATGATGTCAATCGGCGTGCCGTCTGGAAGGTATGGCATATCTTCTTCTGGAAGAATACGCGAAATAACACCTTTGTTACCGTGACGTCCGGCCATTTTATCCCCTACAGAGATCTTTCTCTTCTGTACGATATATACGCGTACCAGCTGGTTAACACCAGGAGGCAGCTCATCGCCATCTTCACGGTTAAAGATTTTCACATCAAGGATGATTCCGCCTGCTCCGTGTGGTACACGAAGTGACGTATCACGCACTTCACGTGCTTTTTCACCGAAGATTGCATGAAGCAGACGCTCTTCAGCAGTCAGCTCTGTTACACCCTTAGGCGTTACTTTACCAACAAGAATATCGCCGTCTTTTACTTCAGCACCAACACGGATGATTCCGCGGTCGTCAAGGTTGCGAAGTGCATCCTCACCTACGTTAGGAATATCACGCGTGATTTCTTCAGGTCCAAGCTTTGTATCACGTGACTCTGACTCATACTCTTCAATATGAATCGATGTATATACATCGTCTTTTACAAGGCGCTCACTCATGATGACAGCATCCTCGTAGTTAAAGCCGTCCCATGTCATGAAGCCGACAAGTACGTTACGTCCAAGCGCAAGTTCTCCAGCTTCCATTGATGGTCCGTCCGCAAGAATTTCACCTTTTTCAACACGGTCACCTACAGCAACGATTGGACGCTGGTTGTAGCATGTACCCTGGTTAGAACGGATGAATTTCTGCAGCTTGTATTTATCAAGATCGCCTTCTGTCTCGTTGCCGTCGACATCTACTAAGCGGCGTACCCAAACCTGATTAGCCTGAACGCGCTCGACGATTCCTTCATATTTATTAATGACAGCAGCCCCTGAATCCTTCGCAGAAACGTGTTCCATTCCTGTCCCTACAAAAGGTGCTTCCGGATTCATCAGTGGAACTGCCTGACGCTGCATGTTCGCTCCCATTAACGCACGGTTCGAGTCATCGTTTTCAAGGAACGGGATACATGCTGTCGCAGCAGATACAACCTGCTTAGGTGATACGTCCATGTAGTCAATGCGGTCACGCTTGAAGACAGTGTTTTCACCGCGGAAACGGGAAACAACTTCTTCATCAAGGAATGAGCCGTCATCGCCAAGGCGCGCATTCGCCTGTGCTACAACATAATTATCCTCTTCATCAGCAGTCAGATAATCAATGCGCTCTGTTACTCTGCCTGTCTCAGGGTCAACGCGGCGGTATGGTGTTTCGATAAAGCCGAAACGGTTAACCTTCGCAAAGCTTGACAGTGAGTTGATCAGCCCGATATTCGGACCCTCAGGCGTTTCGATCGGACACATACGGCCATAGTGAGAGTAGTGAACGTCACGTACTTCAAAGCCCGCACGCTCACGTGTTAAACCACCAGGTCCAAGCGCAGACAGACGGCGTTTGTGCGTCAATTCTGCAAGCGGGTTTGTCTGATCCATGAACTGTGAAAGCTGAGAGCTTCCAAAGAACTCTTTAATAGAAGCAATAACAGGACGAATATTAATCAGCTGCTGAGGCGTGATTGTATTTGTATCCTGAATTGACATCCTTTCACGAACCACACGCTCCATACGTGAAAGACCAATACGGAATTGGTTCTGAAGAAGCTCCCCTACTGAACGCAGACGACGGTTACCAAGGTGATCAATATCATCCGTTAAGCCTACGCCATGCAGCAGGTTGAAGAAATAACTGATTGAAGAAACGATATCTGCAATCGTAATGTTCTTCACGCTGTCATCAACATAAGCATTACTGATTACATTGATTTCCTGACCTTCTTCTGAGTTAGGCACCTGAATTTTAATTGTCTGAAGTGTTAGATCCTCTTCGACAACGCCGCCTACCTGATTATAAGTAATGAAGCCTACGCCACTTTCGAGGTTAGGAATCAGCTTATCAAGGTTACGACGGTCAAGTGTTGTTCCTTTTTCAGCTAAGATCTCGCCAGTTTCAGGGTCTGCAAGCGTCTCAGCAAGCACCTGTCCGAAAAGACGATTCTTAATATGAAGCTTTTTATTCATTTTATAACGGCCTACATTAGCCAGATCATAACGCTTAGGGTCAAAGAAGCGTGATTCCAGAAGGCTCTTGGCATTTTCTACAGTCGGTGGTTCACCAGGACGCAGACGCTCATAGATTTCCAGAAGCGCTTTTTCAACACTTTCGGTATTGTCTTTTTCTAAAGTATTGCGGATATACTCGTTATCACCAATCAGGTCGATAATCTCCTGATCAGAACCAAAGCCAAGTGCTCGCAGCAATACAGTTACAGGAAGCTTACGTGTACGGTCGATACGGACGTGAACTACGTCTTTTGCATCTGTCTCATACTCAAGCCATGCACCACGGTTTGGAATTACCGTTGCGCCAAAGCCACGCTTTCCGTTTTTGTCCATCTTATCGTGGAAATATACGCTTGGAGAACGAACAAGCTGAGAAACGATAACACGCTCTGCTCCATTAATAATGAAGGTGCCTGTCTCTGTCATCAGCGGGAAGTCTCCCATAAACACATCCTGGTCTTTTACTTCGCCAGTTTCTTTATTCAATAGACGTACCTTTACACGAAGCGGCGCAGAGTAAGTTACGTCACGCTCTTTTGATTCGTCAACAGAATATTTTGGCTCACCAAGGCTGTAATCGATAAACTCAAGTGACAAGTTTCCTGTGAAATCTTCGATCGGCGAAATATCGCGGAACATTTCACGTAATCCTTCTTCTAAAAACCAATCGTAAGAAGCTGTCTGAATCTCTATCAGATTCGGTAAATCCAGCACCTCACTAATACGCGCATAGCTTCTGCGCTGGCGGTGTCGTCCATACTGAACTAGTTGACCTGTCAACTGATTCACCCCTCAAATCAAGCATTTTAGCGTCCGTTAGTCCTATAAATAGAAAAAACGAACATAACACAAATAGAAAACGGGAAATCTCCACATTTTCTATTCTTTGAAACTTTATTTAAACCATTTTACCCAAAAGGCAGCCCATTCATACAAAATGGACATACTTACTGATATTAATATTTTTACATCTTATAATAGTACCACAACCACTATAGGCGGTCAATCTTTTTTTGCTTTGAAGATAAAGTAGCCCTTCTGCTTATCTGCAACTTCAACTGTCGAAAACAACGCTTCGAGTTTGGCTTTTGCAGATGGCGCTCCCTGCTTTTTCTGAATAACTACCCATAGCGTGCCACCCTGCGGCAGTTTTTCAGCACTTTGTTCAAAAATCCGGTGAACTGTCTGCTTCCCTGCGCGGATCGGCGGATTTGTCAGAATCGCAGCAAAGGATTGCTCTTCAACCTGATCAAGGCAATCACTTTCATAAATTGAGATATTGCGGATCTGATTCTGTTCCGCATTTTCTTTTGCTAATTCAAGCGCCCGCTCATTGACATCGACCATCTGAATCTGTCTTTCAGGCATCTCCTTCGCAAGTGTCAGACCGATCGGACCGTATCCGCAGCCGACATCGAGCACAGGACCGCTGATATCTGGCTCTTCGAACGCTTCAATTAGCACCCTCGAACCGAAATCTACTTCATTTTTTGAGAATACACCCTGATCAGTTTTAAATTTCAACTTATGTCCGCGAAGCGTAAAGCTCCAAAAGTTCGGCTTGCTTTCCACTCCGGGATTCTTTGAGTAATAATGATCCGACATAACGACCACCCCACCCTTCTTTTCGATAAAAAAAGCCCGCTATATTTCAAGCGGACTTTCTCTTAAGACAAAATTACTTAACTTCTACGCCAGCG
This sequence comes from Jeotgalibacillus malaysiensis, assembly GCA_000818095.1. Lineage (NCBI taxonomy): Bacteria > Bacillati > Bacillota > Bacilli > Caryophanales > Caryophanaceae > Jeotgalibacillus > Jeotgalibacillus malaysiensis. The sequence continues at coordinate 131,775 of CP009416.1, read as the reverse complement.
CCAACTTCTTCAAGCTTAGCTTTGATTTCTTCAGCTTCTTCTTTAGAAGCGCCTTCTTTAACAGCTTTAGGCGTGTTGTCTACCATTTCTTTAGCTTCTTTCAGGCCAAGACCAGTGATTTCACGAACCACTTTGATAACCTTGATCTTCTGAGCTCCAGCTTCAGTAAGAACAACGTCAAATTCAGTTTTCTCAGCAGCAGCTTCTCCAGCTCCGCCACCAGCTACAGCTACAGGAGCAGCAGCAGATACGCCGAATTCTTCTTCGATTGCTTTTACTAGGTCGTTCAGTTCAAGAACTGTCATTTCTTTGATTGCTTCGATCATTTGTTCTTTAGTCATGATATAGTTCCTCCTTGTGGAATGTTTTAGTTTTTGGTTTGGATATTGCTATCCGGCTAACAGGGAATTATGCACCCTGTTCTTCTTTTTGATCTGCAACTGCTTGAGTTGCAACTGCGAATCCGCGCATTGGCGCAGTAAGAACGCTAAGAAGCATAGAAAGTAGGCCTTCGCGTGATGGAAGTTCCGCAAGAGCTTTCACTTGTTCAAGTGAAGCAACAGATCCTTCGATCACACCTGCTTTAAGTTCAAGTGCTTCATGGTCTTTCGCAAAGTTGTTAAGAATCTTCGCTGGTGCAACAACATCTTCAGCAGAAAATGCGATTGCATTAGGACCTGTAAGGCTTTCATCAAGACCTTCAAGACCAGCAGCTTCTGCAGCACGGCGAGTCATTGAGTTTTTGTAAACCTTGAACTCAACACCTGCTTCACGAAGCTGTTTACGAAGCTCAGTTACTTCTGCAACAGATAGTCCGCGGTAATCAACAATTACTGATGATGCACTTGATTGAAGTTTTTCCTGGATTTCTGTTACTAGCTGTTTCTTTTGCTCGATAACACTGCTCATCCTAACACCTCCTGTAGTATTTGCTGTAGGCGTCATCTATACCGTTCCGATCATAAAAAAGCCTCTATGCCGGAAAGTAGACATAGAGGCGTATCATTTCAAGTAAAAGAAAATTCTTTTAATCGTCATGACCTCGGCAGGACATTAAGTCACTCAGGACACCTGCTGTCTACGGTACAAATGAATATATAATTTCACAACAGAGAACATCATAGCAGATGTTCTCCTATTGTGTCAATAAGGTTTGTTAATTATTTTACTGTTACAGAAGATGGGTCAACTTTGATTCCAGGGCCCATTGTAGTTGTTACAGCTACAGACTTCATGTAAGTTCCCTTAGATGAAGCTGGCTTCGCCTTCTGGACAACATCAAAGATTGCGTTGAAGTTTTCAACAAGCTTTTCCTGATCAAATGAAACTTTACCGATTGGCACGTGGATGATACCAGACTTTTCAGCGCGGTATTCAACTTTACCAGCCTTGATTTCATTTACAGCTTTTTCAACGTCAAATGTAACTGTACCTGTTTTAGGGTTTGGCATAAGGCCTTTTGGTCCAAGGACACGTCCAAGCTTACCAACTTCACCCATCATGTCAGGTGTTGCAACGATTACGTCAAAATCAAACCAGCCGCCCTGAATCTTTTGAACAAGGTCGCTGTCTCCAACGTAGTCTGCGCCAGCCGCTTCAGCTTCTTTTGCTTTTTCGCCTTTAGCGAAAACAAGAACGCTTTGCGTTTTACCAGTTCCGTTTGGAAGCACTACTGCGCCACGGATCTGCTGGTCGTTTTTACGAGTGTCGATACCAAGGCGGAATGCTGCTTCCACAGTTGCATCGAATTTTACAGTGCTTGTCTTTTGTGCAAGCTCGATTGCTTCAGTTACTGAGTAGTTTACTGAACGGTCAACAAGCTTTGCAGCTTCTTGATACTTTTTACCTTTTTTAGCCATTATAAGTTCCTCCTAATGTGGTTTTAGCGGAATAACCTCCCACGAATAAAGGTTGCGAGTGAAAGTTCTTCAGCTTCGCAACCTGTCCAAGACAAAACATCAATTAGTCTTCAATCGTAATCCCCATGCTTCGAGCCGTACCTTCAACCATACGCATTGCTGCTTCAACATCAGCTGCGTTAAGGTCAGGCATTTTTGTTTCCGCGATTTCACGTACCTTGTCACGCTTGACAGCCGCTACTTTGTTGCGGTTTGGTTCACCAGAACCTGACTCGATTCCTGCTGCTTTCTTCAGAAGAACTGCAGCCGGTGGAGTTTTAGTAACGAATGTAAATGAACGGTCTTCAAAAACCGTGATTTCAACAGGGATGATAAGACCAGCCTGATCAGCTGTACGAGCGTTAAACTCTTTACAGAATCCCATAATGTTAACACCAGCCTGACCTAGTGCAGGACCTACCGGCGGAGCTGGATTCGCTTTCCCAGCAGGGATTTGAAGCTTTACCATTTTAATAACTTTTTTAGCCACGAGACACACCTCCTTAAGTCCGTGATGTGGTAATAGGGCTTTTGTTTTTGCCCTCCCACTCAAAACTGATTCTTTTATATAAAGAATATAAAATGTTAGTTCAGTCTCTCTATTGAGACATACTGACTTAAAAGATGTTACCATCTTTCAAATCATAATTCAAGACGTTCTTTTTATATTTTAAGGAAATTGGTGAAATAAGCGGTTTTTATTTTGGCTATCTTGAAATCGGCTGATGGTTGTAGCTCCAGGGGGACGCTTTCCGCAGGGTCGGCGGTGAGCCTCCTCGCGCTTCGCACTGCGGGGTCTCACCTGTCCGACTTCTCCTGCTGGAGTCGCCCCCTTCCGCTACAACCATCAGCTGTGCAAATACACAGATGGATTTTATTAGACCTCTTAATAAAATGTCTTTTCAACAAACAAAATCAAAACCGCTCAGACACTTCTTAGTCAAGCTTCGTAATTTGTGTGAATTCGAGTTCGACTGGTGTTTCGCGGCCGAACATGTTGACGAGGACTTTGACTTTGCCTTTGTCAGCGTCGATTTCTTCGATGACGCCTGCAAAGTTAGCGAATGGCCCGTCGTTCACTGTAACGTTTTCGCCAAGTTCGAAGTCTACGTCTACTGTGCGTTCCTGCATGCCCATTTGCTTAAGCAGTTGTGTTACTTCTTCAGGAAGAAGCGGTGTTGGCTTTGCGCCGCCGCCTGATGATCCGACGAATCCTGTTACGCCCGGCGTATTACGCACAACGTACCACGAGTCATCTGTCATCACGATTTCTACAAGCACGTAACCAGGGAACGTTTTACGTTTTACTGTTTTTGCTTTACCGTCTTTGATTTCTGTTTCTTCCTCTTCAGGTACGACAACGCGGAAGATCTTATCCTGCATCCCCATTGTCTCTACTCGTTTTTCAAGGTTCATTTTCACTTTATTCTCATAGCCTGAATACGTGTGAACCACATACCAATTCTTTTCCACGAAGAGATTCCTCCTTTTTAGGCAGCTGCCTTTTTCATAGGCTTTGCTAAAGTTTACTGTTGATTTCCGTTTCAAGGGGGCGCTTTCCGCGGTCGGACGCGTGAGCCGCTCCCTTCCACTTCAATCACCAGCTGTGCAAAAACAACAATGAACTTTAACAAAGCGTTCATCATACTTATCTATCTGTCCGTCATAGTCATAGTTCCAAAATTCATTTTAAACAATGAAAAAACCCGTTAAACGGGCTTTGACATGTCTCCTGCTATTGTACACGAAATGCTCTTCAGGTGCGAAAAGAAAGCGGATTATAAAATCCAGTTAATGATCGCATCAATACCCATGTCGATGACGAAAAAGAATACTGCAACAAAGATCACTGTTGTTAAAACTGTAACAGTGTACTTTGTCAATTCCTTACGTCTCGGCCAGCTGACCTTACGCATTTCGGAAGCAACGTTTCGAAAGAAGTTGCTGATTTTACTCATGATGACGTACCCTCCAACCAGTGTTATTTCAAACAGCCTGCGCCAGGGGGCAGGCCATCATACCGTCTGCTTATGGACAGTATGAGCATTACAGTAGCGGCAAAATTTCTTAACTTCTAATCTATCGGTCTGCCTGCTGCCATTAGAAGGAACCGTATAATTACGGGACCCGCATTCTGTGCAGGCAAGGATTGTCTTTTTAGTCATAATGTTCATTCCTCTTCAGGATGTGCATCCTTTAAAAAATAACACTCTATGGAAGCCATGTCAATATAACATTCCGGCTAGAAAGTCAATTCCCGGGCCTCCAGATAGCGCTCTAATTTTCTTTTCACGCGCTGGAGTGCGTTATCAATTGATTTCACATGACGGTCCAGCTCCTCTGAGATCTCCTGGTAGGACTGACCATCCAGGTATAAAGACAGCACTTGTCTTTCCAGATCGCTCAGGAGCTCAGCGACTTTCCCTTCAATTTTACTGAATTCCTCCCGGTGGATTACCAGGGCTTCAGGGTCGGTCTGCTTTGCAGGTGAGATCACATCCATCAGCGTCCGATCTGATTCCTCATCATAGATGGGTTTATCAAGTGACACGTAGGAGTTGAGCGGGATATGCTTTTGGCGGGTTGCTGTTTTGATCGCTGTGATGATCTGACGGGTAATACACAGTTCAGCAAATGCTTTGAAGGAAGTAAGTTTTTCACCTTTATAATCGCGGATCGCTTTATAAAGGCCGATCATTCCCTCCTGTATAATATCCTCTTTGTCAGCGCCAATCAGAAAATAAGAACGGGCCTTCACCCGGACAAAATGGCGATATTTATTGATCAGAAAATCTAATGCATCACTATTTCCACTGTGAATCTGTTCGATAATTTTATCGTCTTCCATTCCACTGAATACGTTTCCTGCTGTCTGAGTGTGTGCGTTCAAAAGGATCCCCCCGCCTCTGTGAAACAAATAGATAGAATTATTATACTTTACAGAATTTTTAAGCGTCAACCGCTCATTTATCGCCGCGTCTCCATTTTTCAAATATCTCGGCAACTTCCTCGCTGATCGGAATCTTTGATACAGGGCGAGCTGATTGGTTTTTCTCGATCTTTTTGGAGATCTTCTTTTCAATCTGTTTCACTTCAATTAAAAGTTCGCGGGCAGACTTTCTGAGTGCACCCTGGCCGAAAATTGCCCATTGCTCCGTAAAGTCACTTGTCGCTACGATCACCTGCGTCTGAATATCATTCAATTCGATCGCAAGCTTCTCGATCCGCTCATCAGCTGTTTCATTTTTCCGCGTGAAAATGATTTCCACGCGGTAATTGTACATTTTCTTAGACATGCCTTCGACAAACTGCGCGTCAAAGACGATAATGACAGGATAACCGGTATATCCCTGATACTCTGCCATCATTTCAATCAGCCTGTCCCGTGCAGAGCCGAGGTCATGGCTTTTTAACTCAGTCAGCTCAGGCCAGGCACCTATAATGTTATAGCCATCGACGAGCAGTACATTTTTCATCGCAGATCATCCTTCCAGGGGATGACGGCGACGGTAGATTTCATACATTAAGATACTTGCAGCAACCGATGCGTTTAGTGATGTAACATGTCCACTCATCGGAAGGTGGATCAGAAAATCACATTTATCACGCAGGATTCTGCTCATCCCTTTTCCTTCACTGCCAATAATCAGACCAACAGGCATCGTTCCATCAAAACGGCGGTAGTCCTCACTGCCTTTTGCATCTGTTCCTGCAATCCAGAGCCCTTTATCCTTCAGCTCATCAAGTGTACGCGAAAGATTGGTTACACGAACGACCGGCACGTGCTCAATCGCTCCTGTAGAAGCCTTCGCAACGGTTGCAGTTAGCCCGACTGCACGGCGTTTTGGAATAATGATACCGTGAACGCCGACTGCATCTGCTGTTCTCATAATAGAACCAAGGTTATGCGGGTCTTCAAGCTCGTCCAGGATCAGAATAAACGGATCCTCACCCTTTTTCTCAGCCAGCGCAAACACATCATCCATTTCTGCGTATTCATATGCTGCAATGGATGCAACAACTCCCTGGTGCTGCCCATCCATCAGCTGGTCAATTTTCTTTTTCGGCACGAACTGAACGAGTACATTCGCTTCTTTTGCGAGCTGAATGACCTGCTGCATCTGTCCTTTTTGTGAACCTTCACCGATCCAGATTTTATTAATTTCTCTTCCGGCTCTCAGTGCTTCAAGCACCGGATTTTTTCCGCCTATAAATTCTTCACTCATCGCCCCGCTCCTTTCTGCTCTTCCACGATCATTGTGATCGCTTTAACGATAATCTCTTCCATGCGTTCTTTACGGTCTGTTAAATATAAATAGCCGATCAAGGCTTCAAACGCTGTACTGTAGCGGTAAGTAGCTACATCTGTGTTTTTTGGCACACTGCCGGACTTGGCATTACGTCCGCGCCGGATAATTGCCATTTCCTCTTCGGAAAACAGCTCCATCTCAAACATTTTATGCAGCACCTGTGCCTGCGCTTTTGCTGATACATAACGGATTGCCTCCCGCTGAAGTGCGTGCGGACGAATCGTGCCGATCATGAGAAGGTGGTGTCTGACGTACTGCTCATAGACACCATCTCCCATGTAGGCAAGCGCTAATGCATTCAGCTGTTTTGGATCCAGTGAAGAAGATGCACCCATATTACCCTCTTCTCCAGCGGATACCCTGCTTTGTATCCTCTAATATAATATTCATGTCTTTTAACTGGTCACGAATGGCGTCTGCTGTCGCAAAGTCACGATCTTTACGTGCCGCTTCACGCTTTCTGATCAGTTCGTCAATTTCCTCATCAAGCATTTCCTGTTCTTTTAATTCAAGACCAAGTACGCCTGTCAGTTCTTTCAGTGTCTCTGTAAATGCATCGATCACTTCAACTGACGTATTCTTTTCTCTTAAGTACAGATTTGCTTCACTTGAAAGGTCAAATAGCACTGAAATCGAATTCGCTGTGTTAAAGTCGTCATCCATTTCTTTAATGAATGCGTCTTTTTTAGCAGCAGCTTTTTGGATCCATTCTGCATCATTGTCAGTTAAACCTGAGCTTGAATTTCTGCGGTGCTTCAGGTTTTCGTAAGCAGTGCGGATTCTGTCCAGCCCCGCTCCTGCCGCTTCAAGCAGCTCACGGTTATAGTTAATCGGGTGACGGTAATGAACCGACAGCATGAAGAATCTCAGCACCTGCGGATCTGCTTCTTTTAAAATGTCATGCACGAGCACAAAGTTACCGAGTGACTTCGACATTTTTTCATTATCAATATTAATGTACCCGTTATGCAGCCAATAGTTCGCAAAAGGCTTACCTGTTAATGCTTCTGACTGCGCAATTTCATTTTCATGGTGAGGAAAAGCAAGGTCCTGACCGCCTGCGTGGATATCGATTGTATCCCCGAGATACTTTCTTGCCATTGCAGAGCACTCAATATGCCAGCCGGGGCGTCCTTCTCCCCACGGGCTTTCCCAAGAGATTTCTCCTTCTTTCGCCGCTTTCCATAAAACGAAATCCAGTTCGTCTTCTTTACGCTCATCAGATTCGATTCTCGCGCCTATACGCAGTTCATCGATCGACTGATGAGAAAGCTTACCGTAGCCATCGAATTTTCTTGTGCGGTAGTAGACGTCTCCGCCAGACTCATAAGCAAAGTCCTTCTCAATAAGTGACTCAATAAACTCAATGATCAGATCAATATTTTCAGTTACGCGGGGATGAGCGGTACCGCGTGCGCATCCAAGTGCACCAACATCCTCGAAGTACGCATCAATAAAGCGTTCTGCTACTGCAGGTACTTCTTCACCAAGCTCATTTGCTGCGCGGATTAACTTGTCGTCCACATCTGTAAAGTTAGAGACGTAATTCACGTCATAGCCTCTGTATTCCAAATGACGTCTCACCGTATCGAATACGATTGGCGGGCGGGCGTTCCCGATATGAATATAGTTATAAACCGTCGGACCGCATACATACATCGATACCTTTCCTTCTTCAAGCGGTTTAAACGGTTCTTTTTGTCTCGTTACTGTGTTATACATCTGAATGCTCATGGCTGTGAGCTCCTTTCACGTTCTTTCTTCAGCTGATCTTTGACAAAAGCCAGTTCTGTTTCAAGTGTTCTGATCCGCTCCCAGATTGGATCAGGCATATCCTGATGATCGAGATCTCTGCGGACTTTTTTGCCGTCTCTGATGACGACCTTGCCGGGGATACCGACAACAGTCGAATTGGCAGGTACGTCCTTTAATACGACAGAGCCTGCGCCGACTTTTGAGTTTTCCCCGACGATAATCGAACCAAGTACCTTTGCACCTGTTGCAATCAGTACGTTATCTTCAAGTGTCGGATGGCGCTTACCCTTTTCCTTACCGGTACCACCTAAAGTGACGCCCTGAAAAACCGTCACATTATTCCCGATTTCGCACGTCTCCCCAATGACCACACCCATCCCGTGATCAATGAAGAACCGTCGGCCGATCTTGGCTGCGGGGTGAATTTCAATGCCTGTCAGCACTTTCGCTATTTGCGATATTGCCCGGGCAATAAAGAACATTTTTCGCTTATAAAACCAGTGCGCAATCCGGTAAGCCCAGATCGCATGAAGCCCTGAATACGTTAAGACGATTTCAAAAGCGGAGCGGGCTGCAGGGTCCTGGTCAAATACCGTATCTATATCTTCACGAATTCTCTTGAACATGTTATTCACTCCTTTCATTTTAGCCGATTCTCGTATAATTCCAACTAATACGATAAGAATTAACTGTTTTAAAATAGAAAAAGCGTCTCTGTCAAATGACAGAGACGCTTTTTGCGCGGTTCCACTCTGTTTGAGGCATTGCTGCCCCCAACTTCACCAGGATAACGGCCTGAACCGCTGTTGCCTACATCAACTTTCAGCAAAAGGCTCAAGGGTGCATTTCAGAAAACATTCAGCCCAAACCGCTTTCAGCCTATGGCGGTTCTCTCTTTTTGAGCTTTTGTTTTTCTTACTTCTCCCTCTCAAAGCTTTTATATATCAAACGTCAAATCAGCTGTTTTAAAAGTTTCTATAGACATACTATATACCATTCTTTTTAAAATGTTAATCAGTCAGCTTACTCAAACGTGCAAGTACCTTTTCCTTACCCAGCACTTCAATCGCGCTCGGCAGGTCCGGTCCGTGCGTCTGGCCTGTTGCTGCTACACGGATTGGCATAAATAACTTTTTGCCTTTATGTCCCGTTTCCTTTTGTACAGCCTTAATTGCTTTTTTAATTTCTGCTGCTTCAAAGTTTTCAAGTGCTTCAAGCTGACGGCTGAGCTCTGCCATTACTTCAGGCACCTGCTCTTCAGCAAGCACTGCACTCGCTTCCTCGTCATAAGCAATCTCATCTTTAAAGAACAGCTCTGACAGTGACACCATCTCAGCACCATAGCTCATCTGCTCCTGATAAAGTCCGACAAGCTTACGCACCCACTCTTCCTGTTCAGGCGTGCGGTCTTTCGGGATCTTACCCGCCTCTTCAAGGTGAGGTGTCGAAAGTGCAACAACTTCATCAAGGTCAAGATTCTTCATATACTGATTATTCATCCACTCAAGCTTTTTCGTGTCAAATACTGCCGGTGACTTCGACAGACGGTCAACGTCAAAACGCTCGATCAGCTCTTCTTTAGAAAATAACTCATCTTCACCTTTTGGAGACCAGCCAAGCAGTGCAATAAAGTTAAATAATGCATCCGGCTGATAGCCAAGATCCTTATACTGCTCGATAAACTGAATGATTGAACCGTCACGCTTACTCAGCTTTTTACGGTCCTCATTGACAATCAATGTTGTATGACCAAACTTCGGAATCTCCCAGCCAAACGCTTCATAGATCATCAGCTGTTTCGGTGTATTTGAAATGTGGTCATCCCCGCGCAGGACGTGGGAGATTTTCATATAGTGATCATCCACTGCCACTGCGAAGTTATACGTTGGAATGCCGTCTTTTTTCACAATAACGAAATCGCCAATGCCGTCACTTTCAAATGATACATCGTCTTTTACGATATCGTTGAACGTATACGTTTTACCCTGAGGTACCGCAAAACGGATGCTTGGCTTACGTCCTTCTGCTTCAAGTGCAGCGCGCTCATCATCAGTCAGGTTGCGGCACTTTCCGCTGTAACGCGGCATTTCACTGCGTGCGATCTGGCCTTCACGCTCTGCCTCAAGCTCTTCTTCTGTGCAATAGCACTTATAAGCAAGTCCGCGCTCAAGTAAGTCATCATAATGCTTTTTGTACAGGTCATTACGCTCTGACTGGCGGTATGGACCGTAGTCTCCGCCGACGTCAATGCTTTCATCCCAGTCAATGCCGAGCCACTTCAGGTACTCAAGCTGAGATTCTTCTCCGCCTTCGATGTTACGCTTTGTATCTGTGTCTTCCACACGGATGATGAATGTGCCGTTGTGGCTTCTTGCGAATAGGTAGTTGAATAGTGCTGCTCTTGCGTTCCCGATATGCAGGTGTCCTGTCGGGCTTGGTGCGTAACGCACGCGAATGTCTGTAGACATAGAAATCCTCCTAGAAATGATTACTTAATAGATTGGCGTTAGATCTACGTTTCAGGCGGACGCTTTCCGTGGCCGGGCGGTGAGCCAGCAGGCTGCGCCATGCTCTGTCTCACCTGTCCCTTCCTGCCACAGGAGTCGCCCGCCTTCCACTGCGATCACCGCTGTGCATGTACAAAGTGTATGCTTTATAAAGTCGTGTTCTATACCATTTTCGTATGCGTAACGACTCTAGCAAGTTCTACTGATCAGGTCTTCTGTAAAAGGATAACCGCCTGGGCGGCGATGCCTTCTTCGCGGCCTTCGAAGCCGAGTTTTTCGGTTGTGGTTGCTTTTACGTTGACCTGGGTTTCTGATGCTTCAAGCAGTTCTGCAATGACTGTGTGCATGTCTCCGATATGAGGTGCCATTTTTGGCTTTTGCGCAATAATTGTACAGTCAATGTTGCCTAATCGATAGCCGTGTTCTCTGACAATGCCCCATACGTGCTGGAGCAGTTTTTTTGAGTCGGCATCTTTAAATTCCGGATCTGTATCCGGGAAGTGTCGTCCGATATCACCTTCACCGATTGCACCAAGTGCTGCGTCTGCGACAACGTGAAGCAGTACATCTGCGTCCGAATGTCCGAGCAGTCCTTTTTCATAAGGAATGGTTACTCCGCCGATAATGAGCGGACGGTTCTCTGCAAGCTGATGGACATCATATCCCTGTCCAATGCGAAACATGGCAGTTTCCCCTCTCTATTGACCGCTTTTAGCTAAAATGGCTTCAGCAAAAACGAGATCTTCTTTTGTTGTCAGCTTTATATTATCATAATCTGATTCAATGACCGCTACTTTTCCACCGGTTTTTTCGACGAGTGATGCTTCATCTGTACCGAGAAAATCATTACAGACTGCCTGCTGATGAGCATTCATCAGGATATCAAGCTTAAAAGCCTGCGGGGTCTGGACTGACCACAGGCTTGACCGCTCAACTGTTTCTGTTACGCATCCGTTGATGACTTTTTTAATTGTATCTTTTACAGGAACGGCGGCGATCGCACCACCGTCTGATGCAGCTGTTTCAGCGAGGCGGTGAATAACCTCCTGCTTAATAAAAGGTCTCGCACCGTCATGGACCATGATAATATCAGCCTTTGCTGCTTTCAAGCCCTCATATACACTATGCTGACGCTCTTCACCGCCAGTAACCATGTGTGAGACTTTACTGATCTTATAACGCTTGAGAAGCTGTCCGAGTGTCTTTTTGTCATCCGGATGAATGACAAGGATCACACCGCTGCATAAAGGATCTGCTTCAAAAATGCGCAGCGTATGAATAATCACCGGAACCCCGTTCAGTTCAAGCAGGAGCTTGTTGCGATCCGCTCCCATCCGCTTTCCCCGGCCCGCTGCCGGAATGACTACTTCGTAATTCATGTAAGACTCCTTTTACAGTGCTTTCTCATGGGATTTCGGCTTCGCAAAAATCATACGGCCTGCAGATGTCTGAAGTACACTGGTGACGATGACATCGATTTGCTTCCCGATAAAGTTCTTACCGTCTTCAACGACGATCATCGTACCGTCATCCAGATACGCAATTCCCTGGTTCTGCTCTTTCCCGTCTTTAATCATCTGTACGTTCAGCACTTCACCCGGAAGCACGACCGGCTTCACAGCATTGGCTAAATCATTAATATTTAGTACTTGAACATCCTGCAACTCACATACTTTATTTAAGTTAAAGTCGTTTGTCACAACAATTCCGTTCAATACTTTTGCAAGTTTGACGAGCTTGCTGTCGACTTCCTGAATTTCCTCGAAGTCCCCCTCATAAATCGTGACTTGAATCGGAATATCACGCTGAATCCTTTTTAAAATATCAAGCCCTCTGCGTCCTCTGTTACGCTTCAGTGCATCTGATGAATCAGCAATATGCTGCAGTTCACCAAGCACGAATTGAGGAATGACAATTTCTCCATCTAAAAAGCCTGTCTGGCAAATATCAGCGATCCGGCCATCGATAATGACGCTTGTATCCAGGATCTTATGGCGCTTTGAAGCCGGTACCTCACTGACTTCCTGCGCTGCTGATTCCTCCAGCTTTTTCGTTGAATTGTTTCTCGAAAAAAGGTGAACAAGTTCATCTCTTTTTGTAAAACCGACCTGAAATCCAAGGTAACCAAGAATTAATGTTAATAGAATCGGAACAACCGTGTTAATAATTGGAATCTCAATATCATTGACTGCCACCCCCAGAAGGAAAGCAGTAATCAGACCGATAATCAGTCCGAGTGCACCAAATAAAATATCAGTGACCGGAGCTTTAATGAGGGAATCCTCTGCCCATTTGATAAAATTGACGACATACTTAATGGCCCAGAACGTGACAGCATAAAAAATGATAGCTCCTAAAATCGCGGTTACATAAGGGTTGTTTAAAAGTGCATAATCAAGATTAAAAGGAATAAGGACTAATTCAGGTAATAAAAATACGCCTAATGTTCCGCCAACGATCAGGAAACAGATTTGAATAATTCGTTTTAGCATCCCTTCACCTCCTCAGATGAAAATTTTTCTATCAAGCTTGTGAAAAGAGTAGCATGAGAATATTAAGCAAGTCAATTTAAACAAAAACGAAATATCATATCATACAACGCAAATGCTTACAAACCATTTTTTGTTAGTGGTCTGCTAAAGACTGCTCTCTGACCGATTTCAGTCCTTCTTTAATTTTTCTGGCACGGATCCCGCCGATTCCATCGACTTCATCGAGTTCTTCCACAGTTGCCTGCTTCAGCTTATCGAGCGTGCCAAAATCACCGATAATATTTTCAATGATTGTAAGCGGCAGACGAGGGATTTTGTTTAGCACGCGGTACCCTCTAGGCTCCGCCTGGCTTTCATATTCAGTGGAAGATGGGTGACCAAGCAATTTCATAATTTTCTCATCATCCATCACTTCTGATGTGACTGCTTCAGCAAAGTTTTCATACATATCCTGTGCTGCAGCATGATCATTACAGGCATAATCCCGGATCACCATGACCGCCTCTTTTTCAAGATCAGCAAGCAGCTCGTTCAGCTGCAGGCGCACGAGTCTGCCTTCAGAACCGAGCTCATTTAAATAAAGCAGCAGCTCATTTTTAATCCTGATCACCATTTCAAAACGGTGAATGACCTGTAAGACGTCGTTATATGTTACAGCCTCTTCATACTCTAGCAGTGTTAAATGAGACAGGCTCTGATCAAGCACTGTTCGGTATTTTTCAAGCGTCTGAAGCGCCTGATTTGCTTTTGCAAGGATGACGGCGATCTCTTTTAACGCATAGCGGTAAGTCCCCTTGTAAAGCGTGATGACATTCCGCCTTTGTGAAATCGCAATGACAAGAGAATCTGTCTCTCTTGCGACCCGCTCCGCTGTCCGGTGACGCATGCCTGTTTCCGATGAAGGAATCTTCGGGCTCGGATTCAGCTGCGCGTTGGCGATCAGAATCTTATTACCGGGTTCATTCAGGATAATTGCCCCGTCCATCTTAGCAAGCTCATACAGATATGTCGGGGAAAATGGACAATGGATCTGAAAGCCCCCGTCTACAAGCGGCTTCATTTTATCGTTACAGCCAACTACAATCAGACCGCCTGTCCCGGCACGCAGAACATTATCAATACCCTCTCTAAAAGGTGTTCCCGGTGCCACAAGCTGAATGATATCAGCGGACGGGCGCTTTCTTCTCCGATTATCCATGGTTTATCCCTCCAGTGTTTTCTTTAATGCTTCTGCTACATTCGATACGCCGATGACTTCAATACCTTCAGGGAACGTCCATCCCCCGATATTGTTTTCAGGAATAATCACGCGCTTAAACCCAAGCTTTGCCGCTTCCTGTACGCGCTGCTCAATTCTCGAGACGCGGCGCACTTCACCTGTCAGCCCAACCTCACCGATCATACAGTCAAACGGCTTTGGCGGCTCATCACGGTAGCTTGATGCAATACTCACAAGAACAGCAAGATCGACTGCCGGCTCATCAAGCTTCACACCACCCGCTACTTTCAGGTAAGCATCCTGTGTCTGCAGCATCAGGCCGACACGCTTTTCAAGGACTGCCATTAAAAGAGATACGCGGTTCTGATCAATCCCTGTAGCCATTCTTCTCGGGTTGTTAAAGCTTGTCGGTGTTACAAGCGCCTGAATTTCAACAAGAATCGGCCGCGTTCCTTCCATTGATGCTACAACGGTTGATCCAGCTGCGCCTTGAGAGCGTTCCTCAAGGAAGATCTCTGACGGGTTGGCGACTTCTCTTAAGCCTTCTTCACGCATTTCAAAAATACCCATTTCATTTGTTGAACCAAAACGGTTTTTCACAGCACGCAGAATTCTGTACGTGTGATGACGCTCCCCTTCAAAATAGAGAACGGTATCCACCATATGCTCTAAAATTCTCGGGCCTGCAATTGACCCTTCTTTCGTAACGTGACCAACGAGGAAAATCGCTATGTTTTTCGTCTTGGCAATCCGCATCAGCTCAGCTGTACATTCACGTACCTGCGTCACACTTCCAGGTGCTGATGTGACTTCCGGGTGATAAATGGTCTGAATTGAATCAATGATGACAATTTCAGGGGATACCTGCTCAATGGAGTGGTGGATCGACTCGAGATTCGTTTCCGCATAAATCATCAGCTCTTCAGCTGTGACACTCAAACGGTCAGCGCGAAGCTTTGTCTGCTTGATCGATTCCTCACCTGAGATATACAGCACTTTATTTTTCGCTTCTGCAAGCTGTGAGGACACCTGAAGTAAAAGCGTAGACTTACCGATCCCGGGGTCCCCGCCGATCAGGACCATTGAACCCGGTACCACACCACCGCCCAGCACGCGGTTTAACTCCTTCATCTTGGTCGTCACGCGCGTTTCTTCACGGGTTTCCACTTTAATGAGTGGCGTTGCCTTAGACTGGCTTCCCTCCGGCGTATGTGTGAACGATTTTCTCGGCTGTTTACCGGTAATCGTCACATCCTCCACCATTGTGTTCCACTCACCACAGCCCGGGCATTTTCCCATCCATTTAGCAGATTCATACCCGCATGAGTTACACATAAACTTGGATTTCTTTTTTGCCAAACCTTTTCCCTCCGTTAAAAAAGGTGCACGTGACTACCATTCACACGTGCACCTTCTGACATTATTGCGTTACATCTGCTTCTTCTTTACGCGTTACAGTAAATTCTCCGTCTTTATAATCGATTTCCACCTTATAGCCCTCAAGCACATTTCCTTTTAACAGCTCTTCAGACAGGCGGTCTTCAATATGCTTCTGGATTGCACGACGCAGCGGACGCGCTCCATATTCCGGATCAAATCCTTCATCTGAAATCTTCTCTTTCGCTGCCTCAGTGATCACAAGCTCAATATCCTTTTCCTTCAGACGCTTCTCAAGCTCGCCTGACATCAGTGATACGATCTGCTTTAAGTGATCCTTCTCAAGCGAGTGGAAGACGATCGTTTCATCAATTCTATTCAGGAATTCAGGACGGAACGCACGCTTCAATTCTTCAAGCACTTTGCCCTTCATATCCTTATAATCCTGGTTGGAATCCTGTACAGCAAACCCGACATGACGGTTCTGCTTCAGTGCGCTTGCACCAACGTTAGAAGTCATGATCAGGACAACGTTACGGAAATCAACTGTACGGCCCTTAGAGTCTGTCAGGCGTCCATCTTCAAGTACCTGCAGCAGGATGTTAAATACATCAGGGTGTGCTTTTTCAATTTCATCAAGCAGCACGACTGAGTACGGCTTACGGCGGACTTTTTCAGTCAGCTGACCGCCTTCTTCATATCCCACATAGCCTGGAGGTGAACCGACAAGACGTGAAGTCGAGTGCTTTTCCATATACTCTGACATATCAATACGAATCATCGCATCCTCTTCACCAAACATTGATTCAGCAAGTGCGCGGGCAAGCTCTGTTTTACCGACACCCGTAGGTCCAAGGAAAATGAATGAACCAATCGGGCGCTTCGGATCCTTCAGACCTGCACGTGCACGGCGGACTGCTTTTGCAATCGCTGTTACTGCATCTTCCTGGCCAATCACACGGCCATGAAGAGATTCTTCAAGGTGCAGAAGCTTTTGTGTTTCAGTCTCTGCAAGACGTGATACCGGTACACCCGTCCAAGTAGACACAACGTGTGCAATATCCTCAACTGTCACTTCAGTGTTTTCCTGACCCTGCTTTTCTTTCCATTCCTTCTTCGTTTCTTCAAGCTTTTCCTTTGTCTTCTGCTCTGAATCACGAAGAGAAGCTGCTTTTTCGAACTCCTGACTCTGAACCGCTGCATCCTTTTCTTTACGGATGCCTTCAAGCTTAGCTTCAAGCTCTTTTAGATTCGGAGGTGTAGTATATGAACGCAGACGTACTTTTGAGCCTGCTTCATCAATTAAATCAATCGCTTTATCCGGCAGGAAGCGGTCAGAAATATAACGGTCTGACATTTTCACTGCTGCTTCAATCGCTGCATCCGTAATCGATACACGGTGGTGTGCTTCATAACGGTCACGCAGTCCTTTTAAGATCAGCACTGACTCTTCAGCAGTCGGCTCATCCACCTGAATCGGCTGGAAACGACGCTCAAGCGCTGCATCTTTTTCAATATACTTACGGTACTCATCAAGTGTTGTCGCACCGATACACTGCAGCTCGCCACGTGCAAGAGACGGCTTCAGGATATTGGATGCATCAATCGCACCCTCTGCTCCACCTGCACCGATCAGCGTATGAAGCTCATCGATAAACAGAATGACGTTACCCGCCTGACGAATTTCATCCATCACCTTTTTCAGGCGGTCTTCAAACTCACCACGGTATTTTGTACCTGCAACAACTGTACCCATATCAAGTGTCATCACGCGCTTATCACGCAGGATTTCAGGCACTTCATTTTGTACAATCTGCTGTGCAAGGCCTTCAGCAATCGCTGTTTTACCGACACCAGGCTCCCCGATCAGTACCGGGTTATTCTTCGTACGTCGGCTTAACACTTCAATCACACGCTGAATTTCCTTGCTTCTTCCGATTACCGGATCAAGACTGCCTTCACGTGCAATCACCGTCAGGTCACGCGCAAGTCCATCAAGTGTTGGTGTATTCGCACTTGCATTTGAAGCCTGCTGCCCGCCTGCCTCGTTACTGCCAAGAAGCTGGAGTACCTGCTGGCGCGCTTTATTCAGGCTGACACCTAAATTATTCAGTACACGCGCTGCCACGCCTTCACCTTCACGGATCAGTCCAAGTAGAATATGTTCAGTTCCTACATAAGAATGGCCAAGCTTTCGTGCCTCATCCATAGAAAGTTCGATTACTTTTTTTGCTCTCGGTGTATAGTGAACGCTCGGTGACTGTTCTGTCCCTTTACCGATCAGCTCTTCAACTTCTTCCTGAATTTTCGTTGTGCTCAAATTAAGCGTCTGCAGAGCTTTCGCTGCAATGCCCTCTCCTTCACGAACAAGGCCAAGAAGGATATGCTCAGTACCGATATTTGAATGGGAAAGACGGATCGCCTCTTCCTGTGCCAATGCTAATACTTTTTGTGCTCTCTCTGTGAATCGTCCAAACATCATATGTCTGATCCTCCTTTATCTTTACTTACATCCATCTCCAGACGCTCGCGGATCAGCGAAGCCCGTCTGATATCTCTTTCCACAGGACGCAGGAAACCTCCTGCATACTGCTGTAAAAATCCCGGCTGCGTTAAAATCATCAGCTCATTTAAAATGCTTCTCGACACGTTTTCAATAAATCCGAGATCAATGCCAAGACGTACATCCGACAGGCACTTCGCCGCTTCCTTTGACTCAATCACACGGCTGTAACGCAGCGTCCCATAAGAGCGGAACACTCTGTCTTCAAGCTGGATCCCTGATGATTTAACGAGCGCTTCCCTGGCTGACTTCTCCTGGGCAATAATCTGATCTACCACATGCAACAGGTCCTCAGTAATATCTTCTTCTGACTTCCCGAGTGTCGTCTGGTTGGAGATCTGAAAGATGTTACCTAAAGCTTCGCTACCTTCACCGTAAATTCCTCTCGCTACAAGACCAAATTGTCCAATCGCAGGAATAATCCGGTTCATCTGGTGCGTCATCATTAATCCTGGTAAATGCATCATAACAGATGCACGCAATCCCGTCCCAACATTTGTCGGGCAGGTCGTCAAATACCCATAGTTCTCGTCAAACGCATAATCAAAATGCTGTTCAATCGCATCATCTATCTCAAGTGCTTTATGCAGTGCCTCTTTCAGTTGAAGGCCTGGAAACAAACACTGGATACGCAAATGATCCTCTTCATTAACCATCAAGCTGATATCCTCATTATCTGAAAGCCATACAGAGGATGCGCCTGAATCCTCTGCCAGATTCGGACTGATCAGATGCTTTTCTACAAGCACCCTTTTTTCAAGCCCCTGCAGCTCCTTCATCTTCAGCTCCTCAAGCGGATACCCTGTATGCTTCACAGCTGCACCAACTGCTTCAGCCGTCTGCTCAGCTTCCTCCTGGGTAAATACAGTCGGAAATGCATACTGATGATGATTTCGTGCCAGCCTGATTCGTGTAGACAGTACAATCTCTGACGAAGGACCATCCTCATTCATCCAGGAACTGACCGCCTGACTCAAAAACTTCTCAAGACTCATCAGCACCGCCCCCTTCATCACGAATCTCAGCTTCAAGTGAGCGGATCTGATCACGAATTTCTGCTGCCTGTTCAAACTCTTCCTGCTCAATTAAAGCTTTCAGATCTGAACGAAGCTCCGTTACCTTCCGCTTCATATGAATGGTACCGCCCTGTCGCTCAGGCAGCTTTCCCTGATGAACAGTATTACCGCTATGCAGTCTTTTTAAAATAGGCGGCAGCTGATCCCTGAAGGATTCATAACACTTCGGACAGCCAAACTTTCCAATCTTTAAAAACTGGTCAAACGTCATTTCACAGCCACTGCACTCAACCGTCTGACGTCTGTTCTGCTGAGGCTGACTCTGCTTCATCACAGGCGACACATTTAACAGCCCTGCAAGTAAATGATTAAACGAAAATCCACCATCATCATTCATGAACGCCTCACCCTTATCCTGGGCACACACCTCACACAAATGAATCTCCGACTTCTTACCGTTCACAACATTTTTCAAATGAACAGCAGCAGGCCGCTCCTGGCATTGCTCACACATCATATTCATCACCCCGCGACCTTATTGATATTTTAAAACCGTCAGCATCGCCGTCAGAATCCGTCCTCTTACCTCATCCCTTAAAGGCAAAGGCACATTCAAAGTAGAACGGTCCATCGCACTCAGCATCAGCTTCGCTTCCCGCTTGGAAATCACACCTTCATCAATCAACCGGAATACCACACTCTCAGCAGCAGCCTGTGGAACAACCGGCTGAAGAATATCTAGAATCTGATCAATTAAATGCGCATGATCATCACTTTTTACTTTTATAATACGTATATACCCTCCGCCGCCACGCTTACTCTCCACAACGTAGCCACTTTCAATCGTAAAACGGGTTTTCATCACATAATTGATCTGAGAGGGCACACACTGGAAACGCTCAGCAATCTCGCTGCGCTTTATCTCCACTATTTCACTCCCGCTCTTCTCTAAAACCTCTTTCAAATAGTTTTCAATCACATCAGAAATATTTTTCACATTCCCACCTCCCTCACCTTAACTTTGACTATCTTTGACTATGATTATACACCATGGTTTAGTTTATGTGCAATTGAGGCGAATGGAGAAGATGAGTGGGATGAAATTGATGGCAGGACATAGCAAGGATGGGCAAATGAAGGAAATATGGCTTTGGTTGATGAGATTCATGAATTTTTTGATGAAAATAGTTTATGGAATGAAGGAATTTAGAGGGGAATTATGGCGATTGAAGTGATTAATGTCTAGATTGAAGTAATTAAATCAAATATTGAAGGGATCGATCACAGGGTTGAGCTAATAACTTTTGAGTTGAAGGAATTCTGTCGCTCATGCCTGCACTTTGTGTTTTGGCCTTTGACGCTCTTGGGATTCTGTTAGTTAGCCCTTCATGCACTTGGGACTCCAGGCTTTTGGCTCTTGATGCCCTTAGGTTCCTGTCCTTTTGCCCTCCATGCACTTGGGATCCCAGCTTTTTGCCCTTGATGCACTTGGGATCCTGTCTTTTTAACACACAAAAAAAGCCTCCCCATGCTTGGGAAGACTCTGGTATGCCTAGCGACGTCCTACTCTCACAGGGGGAAACCCCCAACTACCATCGGCGCTGAAGAGCTTAACTTCCGTGTTCGGCATGGGAACGGGTGTGACCTCTTCGCTATCATCACTAGACATTTAAAGGCTCGCACCTTCAAAACTGGATACGTTCATCAAAGTAAGGGATTGCCGAGAATCAACCTAAATTGGTTAAGTCCTCGATCGATTAGTATTCGTCAGCTGCACATGTCACCATGCTTCCACCTCGAACCTATCTACCTGATCATCTTTCAGGGATCTTACCACTTGCGTGTGGGAAATCTCATCTTGAGGGGGGCTTCATGCTTAGATGCTTTCAGCACTTATCCCGTCCGCACATAGCTACCCAGCGATGCCATTGGCATGACAACTGGTACACCAGCGGTGCGTCCATCCCGGTCCTCTCGTACTAAGGACAGCTCCTCTCAAATTTCCTGCGCCCACGACGGATAGGGACCGAACTGTCTCACGACGTTCTGAACCCAGCTCGCGTACCGCTTTAATGGGCGAACAGCCCAACCCTTGGGACCGACTACAGCCCCAGGATGCGATGAGCCGACATCGAGGTGCCAAACCTCCCCGTCGATGTGGACTCTTGGGGGAGATAAGCCTGTTATCCCCGGGGTAGCTTTTATCCGTTGAGCGATGGCCCTTCCATGCGGAACCACCGGATCACTAAGCCCGTCTTTCGACCCTGCTCGACTTGTAGGTCTCGCAGTCAAGCTCCCTTATGCCTTTACACTCTTCGAATGATTTCCAACCATTCTGAGGGAACCTTTGGGCGCCTCCGTTACTCTTTAGGAGGCGACCGCCCCAGTCAAACTGCCTGCCTGACACTGTCTCCCACCCCGATCAGGGGTGCGGGTTAGAAGTTCAACACAGCGGGGGTAGTATCCCACCAATGCCTCCACCGAAGCTGGCGCTCCGGTTTCTAAGGCTCCTACCTATCCTGTACAAGCTGTGCCAAAATTCAATATCAGGCTGCAGTAAAGCTCCACGGGGTCTTTCCGTCCTGTCGCGGGTAACCTGCATCTTCACAGGTACTATAATTTCACCGAGTCTCTCGTT
>CP009416.1:102500-105000 GCA_000818095.1 Jeotgalibacillus malaysiensis | reverse complement strand
GAAGAGCTTAACTTCCGTGTTCGGCATGGGAACGGGTGTGACCTCTTCGCTATCATCACTAGACGATTAAAGGCTCGCACCTTCAAAACTGGATACGTTCATCAAAGTAAGGGATTCCGAGAATCAACCTAGTCCAGTTTCAGCTCCTAGCTTTTCGGCTGCTTCACCCTGTCTGTATGAGACTAACGTCTCACCCATTCAGGCTTCCACCAGCTCTCAAAGCTGATCAGTCGCTTCCACTTTCTTATATTGGTTAAGTCCTCGATCGATTAGTATTCGTCAGCTGCACATGTCACCATGCTTCCACCTCGAACCTATCTACCTGATCATCTTTCAGGGATCTTACCACTTGCGTGTGGGAAATCTCATCTTGAGGGGGGCTTCATGCTTAGATGCTTTCAGCACTTATCCCGTCCGCACATAGCTACCCAGCGATGCCATTGGCATGACAACTGGTACACCAGCGGTGCGTCCATCCCGGTCCTCTCGTACTAAGGACAGCTCCTCTCAAATTTCCTGCGCCCACGACGGATAGGGACCGAACTGTCTCACGACGTTCTGAACCCAGCTCGCGTACCGCTTTAATGGGCGAACAGCCCAACCCTTGGGACCGACTACAGCCCCAGGATGCGATGAGCCGACATCGAGGTGCCAAACCTCCCCGTCGATGTGGACTCTTGGGGGAGATAAGCCTGTTATCCCCGGGGTAGCTTTTATCCGTTGAGCGATGGCCCTTCCATGCGGAACCACCGGATCACTAAGCCCGTCTTTCGACCCTGCTCGACTTGTAGGTCTCGCAGTCAAGCTCCCTTATGCCTTTACACTCTTCGAATGATTTCCAACCATTCTGAGGGAACCTTTGGGCGCCTCCGTTACTCTTTAGGAGGCGACCGCCCCAGTCAAACTGCCTGCCTGACACTGTCTCCCACCCCGATCAGGGGTGCGGGTTAGAAGTTCAACACAGCGGGGGTAGTATCCCACCAATGCCTCCACCGAAGCTGGCGCTCCGGTTTCTAAGGCTCCTACCTATCCTGTACAAGCTGTGCCAAAATTCAATATCAGGCTGCAGTAAAGCTCCACGGGGTCTTTCCGTCCTGTCGCGGGTAACCTGCATCTTCACAGGTACTATAATTTCACCGAGTCTCTCGTTGAGACAGTGCCCAGATCGTTGCACCTTTCGTGCGGGTCGGAACTTACCCGACAAGGAATTTCGCTACCTTAGGACCGTTATAGTTACGGCCGCCGTTTACTGGGGCTTCAATTCGCACCTTCGCTTGCGCTAAGCACTCCTCTTAACCTTCCAGCACCGGGCAGGTGTCAGCCCCTATACTTCACCTTACGGTTTCGCAGAGACCTGTGTTTTTGCTAAACAGTCGCCTGGGCCTATTCACTGCGGCTCTCTCGGGCTTGCACCCTAATAGAGCACCCCTTCTCCCGAAGTTACGGGGTCATTTTGCCGAGTTCCTTAACGAGAGTTCACTCGCTCACCTTAGGATTCTCTCCTCGCCTACCTGTGTCGGTTTGCGGTACGGGCACCTTGCATCTCGCTAGAGGCTTTTCTTGGCAGTGTGGAATCAAAGACTTCGGTACTATTTTCCCTCGTCATCACAGCTCAGCTTACGCGGAAACGGGATTTACCTCATTTCCTGCCTAACTGCTTAAACACGCGCAACCAACGGCGTGCTCTCCTATCCTCCTGCGTCCCCCCATTACTCAAACGATGTGTTGGTGGTACAGGAATATCAACCTGTTGTCCATCGCCTACGCCTATCGGCCTCGGCTTAGGTCCCGACTAACCCTGAGCGGACGAGCCTTCCTCAGGAAACCTTAGGCATTCGGTGGAAGAGATTCTCACTCTTCTTTCGCTACTCATACCGGCATTCTCACTTCTAAATGCTCCACCAGTCCTTCCGGTCTGACTTCACAGCGTTTAGAACGCTCTCCTACCACGAATCTCTAAGAGATTCATCCACAGCTTCGGTGAATCGTTTAGCCCCGGTACATTTTCGGCGCAGGGTCACTCGACCAGTGAGCTATTACGCACTCTTTAAATGGTGGCTGCTTCTAAGCCAACATCCTGGTTGTCTAAGCAACCCCACATCCTTTTCCACTTAACGATTACTTGGGGACCTTAGCTGGTGGTCTGGGCTGTTTCCCTTTCGACTACGGATCTTATCACTCGCAGTCTGACTCCCATGGATAAGTCTTTGGCATTCGGAGTTTGTCTGAATTCGGTAACCCGTTGGGGGCCCCTAGTCCAAACAGTGCTCTACCTCCAAGACTCTTACTACATGAGGCTAGCCCTAAAGCTATTTCGGAGAGAACCAGCTATCTCCAGGTTCGATTGGAATTTCTCCGCTACCCACACCTCATCCCCGCACTTTTCAACGTGCGTGGGTTCGGGCCTCCAATGAGTGTTACCTCATCTTCACCCTGGACATGGGTAGATCACCTGGTTTCGGGTCTACAACCTGATACTCATTCGCCCTATTCAGACTCG
>CP009416.1:42500-100000 GCA_000818095.1 Jeotgalibacillus malaysiensis | reverse complement strand
TTTTGTTTCGAAAAAGACTAAAAATCTTAAACGTTGACGTTTGGTTGTTTAGTTTTCAAGGTTCAAGTACTTCTTGTTTAAAGCGTGTGTCGTTTTTTTGGCGACTCAGTTATCTTATCATCTTTTCAGGTATGATGTCAACAACTTTTTCACTTTATTTTTTGTTGCTGCCGTTTGTTATCGCGGCAACGAATAATAATATATCACGGCTTTTGCATTGTGACAATAGTTTTTTATTAAAAAGGTAAAATTAATTTAAAGATTGATACAAACGCGGTAAATGTCGAATCTCCCGCCGTGCCAACCGATAAGAAAAACCGCTGCACCGGGCAGCGGTTTAGGTTTTAATCTCTGTGACGCATTAATGGGAATAGCAGTACGTCTCTAATAGAAGGAGAATTCGTCAGCAGCATAACCAGACGGTCGATCCCGATACCGAGTCCACCTGTTGGCGGCATACCGTATTCAAGTGCCTCAATGAAATCATCATCCATTTCATGCGCTTCATCGTTACCTTCTGCTTTCTCTTTCATCTGTGCCTCAAAACGTTCGCGCTGATCAATCGGATCGTTCAGCTCTGTGAAGGCATTTGCGTGCTCACGGCCGACGATGAACAGTTCAAAGCGGTCAGTAAAGCGCTCATCCTCTGGGTTTTTCTTAGCAAGAGGTGAGATTTCTACCGGGTGACCGAAAATGAATGTAGGCTGAATAAGTGTTTCTTCTACTTTCTGCTCGAAGAACTCATTCACGATATGACCGTACTCCATATTATCTTTTACATCAATCCCATGTTCTTTTGCAAGGGCGTGCGCTTCTTCGTTGGACATTTCCTGCCAGAAGTCTACACCTGTTTCGTTTTTAATTGCATCTACCATATGGAGACGTGTCCATTTAGGTGTAAGGTCTACTTCAAATTCGCCATAAGGTACGACGGTTGTACCGAGTACTTCCTTAGCAATATGCGCAACCATATTTTCAGTCAGATCCATGATGTCGTTGTAGTCTGCATATGCTTCATACAGCTCAATCATTGTAAATTCAGGGTTGTGGCGCGTTGAGATTCCCTCGTTACGGAATACGCGGCCGATCTCATAGACCTTTTCAAGTCCGCCGACAATGAGACGCTTCAGGTGAAGCTCGATTGCGATACGCATATAAAGCTCCATATCCAGTGCATTGTGGTGTGTAATGAACGGGCGTGCAGCCGCTCCACCTGCAATTGAATGCAGCATCGGCGTTTCAACTTCAAGGTAACCATTGTTATCAAGGTAACGTCTCATTGACTGGATGATTTTACTACGGGCGATAAATGTGTTCTTGCTATCTTCACTTGTAATCAGGTCAAGGTAACGCTGACGATAGCGCTGCTCAACGTCTTTTAAGCCGTGGAATTTTTCAGGCAGCGGGCGAAGTGATTTTGATAACAGTTCAAAGCTTGTTGCTTTAATAGACAGTTCGCCTACTTTTGTACGGAAAATTGTTCCATTCACTCCTACGATATCGCCAAGATCTGCCGTGTTGAAAAGCTCATACGCCTCTTCTCCAACAGCATCTTTACGTACATACAGCTGGATCTGCCCCTGAAGGTCCTGGATATGGGCGAAGCCTGCCTTCCCTTTTCCACGCTTAGTCATAATACGCCCTGCTACTGTTACCTCGTGTGTTGTTTCATCAAGGTCTTCTTTAGAGAGCTCACCAAATGCTGATTTGATGTCTTCTGAAGCGTGTGTACGGTCGAAGCGTTTGCCGAACGGGTCATTACCCTGTTCACGTATTGCTTCCATTTTTTCGCGTCTGACGCGGAACTGGTCATTCAATTCTTCCTGACTCATGTTCGTCACTCCTTTTACAGTGTTTTATCTATGATTCAAATAATATATCTCTGTTCTTTTTGAATACTTGTCTATTTTACACAATATAAAACGTGCGTACACCCCTAAAGGCTTTTTTACTATATGAACGCCTGCCCCATAAAAAAACTGCCTGAATTAAACGGCAGTTTTATCTCAGAGCGCTAAAAAGTTCTCTTTGCGCTGATAGACAGTTTCTTTCCATAGTCGAACGCCTTCGCTGCCGGTTTGCTGAAGCAGCTCACTGACTGTACTTTTTGTTAAAGGGTGTACAGCGTCCGGGGCAATTTCGTTCAATGGAACAAGAACAAAGCTGCGTTCGTGCATATAAGCATGCGGAACGATCAGCCTTTCTGATTGTATATTGTCTGTATTGTATAGCAAAATGTCAAGGTCTATCACGCGCGGTCCCCAGTGAATCTTCCGCTCACGGCCAAGTGTCTGTTCGATCTGCTGTGCTTCATTCAGCAGGTTTTCAGCGGTAAGCTCTGTTTTCACTGCGACTGCAATATTCAGAAACACCTGTTGATCGGTATAGCCGACAGGGTCTGTTTCATAAATAGAAGATACACTTGTCACTTCTATAGAAGGAATCTCATCAAGCAGTTTCACCGCTGCCTGAAGATTTTCTTTCGACTGACCTATATTTGAACCGAGTGACAGGTAGGCTGTATGCATTCAACTTCTGCTCCGGGTCAGTTCAATCGCAACCGAGTTATAGTGACCTGGAATTGGCGGATCCGGCTTTACGACCTCAATGGTCACGCGGTCGAGCAGTTCGAATTCTTTTAGCATGCGCGTTGCGATTCTATCAGCGACTGCCTCTACAAGCTTAAGCGGTGTGCCTTCCACAATTTCTTTACAAACGTTGTAGACGTCCGCGTAATTGATGGAATCATCCACGTTGTCTGACTCAGCTGATTTTGAGAGATCTAGTTCAAGCACTGCATTGACACGAAAGCGCTGACCAAGCTTCGTTTCCTCTGTAAATACACCGTGGTAGCCGTAGAACTCCATTTCATTTACCTTGATTTTATCCATTTCACTCACCCTTTCCGATTAGCACATCCATTACACGGGTCATGCGGACAATCTCTTTTACATCATGAACGCGGACGATATGACAGCCCTTTTGAACGCCGTAGCATACAGTTGCGCCAGTGCCTTCAGTCCGTTCTTCTGCAGGGAGGTCAAGAATATTGCCAATCATTGATTTACGTGAAGTACCAAGCAAAACCGGGTAGCCCATCGCCACAATACGGTCTACTTCTCTGGTCGCTTCAACATTCTGTTCAAAGGACTTGGCAAAACCGACACCCGGATCTAAAATGATCTGCTGATCCGTTACACCGGCTGATTTTGCAATCGCAATACTCTCTTCAAGGTCCTGCACAACATCAGTAATGAAGTGTTCATAGTCTCGCTTTTCCCGATTATGCATTAAAATAATCGGCACGTTGTGTTTTGCAGCCACTTCAGCGATTTCAGGGTCATATTTTGCGCCCCAAATATCATTGATAATGTGGGCCCCTGCCTTTACAGCCGCTTCAGCTGTTTTTGCTTTAAATGTATCAATCGAAATCGGAAGGTCCACTTCACGGCGCACCGCTTCAATGACCGGTACAACCCGTTCGATCTCTTCTTCAATGGATACCGGTGTATACCCGGGTCTTGTCGACTCACCACCAATATCAATAATATCAGCACCGTCTTTAGCCATTTGCTTCGCATGGGCAACGGCTGTTTCGACTGTATTGAACTTCCCTCCGTCTGAAAACGAATCAGGCGTCGTATTTAAAATACCCATCACATATGTTTTTTTCTCAAAATCCAGCGTGTATGCTCCCGCCTTCATATGATTCACCTCATTCAACTGTCTCAATATGCAGCTTTGTTTTATTTTGATAAGCAGATCTCAATTGACTGCATACCGGTCCATCTGCAGGAAAATGCCGTCCTTCAAATTGCGCGATCGGGACGATTTCCTGAATGGAGTTTGATAAAAACCATTCACTTGCACCTTGCGTGTCCTCCGGCGTAAAGCGTCCTTCTTTTACAGGAATTCCTTCAGCACGCGCCAGTGTAAGTACCATTTTCCTCGTAATCCCTTCAAGCATACCGGTTGATAGGTCAGGCGTATAAAGCGTACCGTCTTTTACCCAGTACACATTAGACGCGAGCCCCTCTGAAATCACACCTTCTTCAGTTAAGAAGATCCCTTCCGTTTTGACATCCGCCACTTCTTTTCTCGCGGCAAGATTATTAAAGTAGTGATGCGATTTCAGCCTGATAGCAGTCTCAGGCGTATTACGGCGAAGCTTCAGCCATTGCGCATGCCGCTCTGCAGGCGGTGGAGTGAGCGGCTTTTGAAGCAGCATCACCACCGGGTCAGTATAAGGGGACGGATCGAGCCCAATCCCTCTTACACCCGCAGAGACATTCAAACGGAAGTAGCCATCTGCACCGCCATTGGCTACTCTCAGTTCGGTGACAACCCGCTTCACGTCGCCTATCCTCAAATCGGACTCAATCCCCATTTCACCCATGGCAAACTGAAGTCTCTTTAAATGATCCCCTATTAAAAACGGAAACCCCTCGTACGTGCGAAACGTCTCAAATGCACCCATTCCATATAAAAAACCGTGATCAAAAGGTGAGATGCGTGCATCTGATTCCTCCATGATCTCTCCGTTTAACCAGAGCTTCATACGCTTTCTGCCTCACGGACGCGGTAGGCATCCAGGAAGTTTTGCAGCAGCCTTTTCCCCTGATCGGTCATGATCGATTCCGGGTGGAACTGTACCCCTTCAACAGCAAGCGTCTGGTGGCGGATGCCCATAATTTCTCCCTGATCGGTCCAGGAAGTGATCAACAGTTCATCCGGCAGCGTATGCTTTTCAACGATCAATGAGTGGTAACGCGTTGCAGTGAACGGCATCGGCAGGTCTTTATAGACGCCTTTTCCGTCGTGGTACATCTCAGACGTCTTGCCGTGCATCAGGCGTGTAGCGCGCACCACATTTCCGCCGAACACCTGCGCAATCGACTGGTGACCGAGGCATACGCCGAAGATTGGAATTTCCCCGGCAAATGCGCGGATCGCTTCAAGGCTGATTCCCGCTTCATCCGGGCTGCATGGTCCCGGTGAGATCATGAGAAAGTCAGGATTCAGCTGCCTGATTTCTTCAATTGTGACCTCATCATTTCGTTTGACGATGAGCTCTTCTCCAAGCTCCCCTAGAAACTGAACGAGGTTATACGTAAATGAATCATAGTTATCAATCATTAAAATCACTGCGATGTCACTCCTTCCGCCTGGTCTTTTGCCTGCCAGAGCGCGCGTGCTTTTTTAAGCGATTCTTTATATTCCCTTTTCGGAATGGAATCGATCACGACACCGGCCCCTGCCTGAACGTGTGCCTGCCCGTCTTTTACAAGCATAGTGCGGATCACAATATTTAATTCAAGATCTCCGTTAAAACCGATCCAGCCGATTGACCCTGTATATAGCCCTCTTCTGACAGGTTCCAGCTCTTCAATAATTTCCATCGTGCGGACTTTCGGTGCGCCTGTGATTGTACCACCCGGGAATACCGCCCGTATCACATCTGCTTCATCGTACTGCTCGTCCAGTGTACCGCGGACGTTTGAGACGATATGCATCACGTGTGAATACTTTTCAATCACCATGAATTCATTGACTTCAACGCTGCCGTACTGACTCACCCGGCCAAGGTCATTGCGCTCAAGATCCACAAGCATCACGTGTTCAGCCCGCTCTTTATCATTATGGATCAACTCATTTGCAAGAGATTGATCCTCTTCAGGCGTCTTTCCGCGTGAGCGCGTCCCCGCAATTGGTCTCGTGCTCAGCTCAGTTCCTGCTTTTTTCACTAAAAGCTCAGGGGAAGCGGATGCGATCTGCATATCCGGCAAATGAAGGTAGGACATATAAGGTGACGGATTCAGCTTACGCACTTCCTCATAAACGTCTGATGCTTCTACTGCAAGCGGCTTGGACTGACGGACGGACAGGTTCACCTGGAATACATCGCCTTGTGCGATATACTGACGAATCGATTCAGCCGCTTCGCAAAATGACGCTTCCTCCATTGAAACAGTCATCTCATCAGATGCTTCACGCGGCGCCTTTCGCTCAGGAGCAGCTGACGTTTCAGCCGATCTCCACTGATGCACGAACGCTTCAAGCTTTTTATCCGCAGGCTCCGTGTAATGGTGAAGCACCATAAAATAAAGCGTGCCCGTCTCATGATCAAAAACCATCCATTCATCAAAAATTAAAAAGCAGACATCCGGCAGATCAAGGTCATCCTCTGTTGATTCAGGCAGCTTTTCAATAGAACGCACATAATCATAACTGATATACCCAATCGCACCCCCCTGAAAATCAGGAAGCTCTGCAATTGGCTCCATGCGATAAGGGGCCATCCACTCAAGCAGACTTTTCAGCACATCTCCTTCAAACGTTTTCTCCTCACCATTTTCAAAAACGGAAAGCTGATCGTCCTTTCCGCTTGCCCAGGCAAATGGCTTAATACCCGCAATGCTGTAACGCCCACCCCTGCCACTTTCTAAAAACAGGTGACGTTCCTCATGCGCAGCCATTTTCTGTGCTGTATAATAAAATGTATCTAAAGTTGTTTTTATCGTTTGATAAGTAATTGTATATGAACTCAAGAAGTTTCACTCCCAGTAAGCAGACTCTGTCTCAATCATACACGAAACAATTCATCAGGTGGTACAGTGATATCTCATAAAAAATTGACGTTTTCACTGAATTTCCATATACTTTATTCATTAAAGCGGCTCCTTTTAGCAGGCTCTTTTCTGCAGGAGGAGTTTTTGTATGTAACCTCGACTATAAGGAAGCTGTGATGAATGCGGCGATCCGCTGACATCATGAGCTGCATTAAATGTAAATTGCGAACGTCCCTTGCATACTGTGACTATACTTACAGAAAGCAGAATTACACAGGAGGCACAACATGATTCAAAAGAATGTACCTTTAAAAGATTATACGTATACAAAAATCGGCGGGAATGCAGATTACCTTGCGATCCCTGAGTCAATTGAAGAATTGACAAAAGCCGTTACCTTTGCGAAAAAGAATAATATTCCATGGATGGTGCTCGGCAACGGATCAAACGTCTTGATCCAGGACGGCGGCATTGAAGGATTAGTCATCTTAACCACATCACTGACGAATATGACCATTGATATTGAGAAGGTCACTGTTCAAGCAGGCGCGCCTATTATTGAAGTATCAAGAGCAGCACATGACCATTCACTGAGCGGCCTTGAATTTGCATGCGGCATCCCGGGAAGCGTCGGTGGTGCGATCTATATGAACGCAGGCGCTTATGGCGGGGAAATCAAAGACGTATGTACGCACGTGACTGTACTGACGCCAGAAGGCAATGTTGAAAGACTGCCTGCTGAAAAGATGGCATTTGATTACCGTACAAGCGCGATCCCTGACGAGAACTGGATCGTACTTGAAGCAGAATTCGTTCTTGAAAAAGCTGACCAGCACGTCATCAAAGCGAAAATGGATGAGCTCACCTACCTGCGTGAATCCAAGCAGCCACTTGAATATCCTTCATGCGGCAGCGTATTCAAGCGACCACCGGGCCATTTTGCCGGAAAACTGATTCAGGAATCTGACCTGCAAGGTGTACAGATCGGCGGCGCACAGGTGTCACTGAAGCACGCCGGATTTATCGTAAATAAAGGCGATGCAACGGCAAAGGATTATCTGAACCTTGTGAAGCACGTTCAGAAAACGGTAAAAGAAAAGTTTGGGGTAGATTTAGAGAAGGAAGTCCGCGTGATTGGCCGGACTTAAATAGATTTGGAACCGGAACCTGTCCTTAGGGCTTGGGTTCCGGTTTTTTTGTGGTTTGGGAAACGCAGTCAGGACAGGGTGTGGCGTAGGTCAAAAGGTACTTTTCTAAGAACCAAGGCTGTTTTTCTAAGAACCGTCCTGTTTATTCTATGAACCATCGCTTCGTTTCTCCGAACACAACGTGCAATTCCACGAACATCACCGCCTATTCCACGAACACCGCTTCCCATCACAAAAAACCCAAAACAAAAAGCAGCCCCCGCTAGGAGACTGCCCAATCATTAATCTTCAAACTGATAAAGCGGTGTGCTCAGATAGCGTTCGCCGTTACTTGGAATGACAGCAAGCACTTTTTTACCTTTACCCATTTTCTTCGCGACTTCAAGTGCCGCATAAATGGCTGCACCGGATGAAATCCCGCCGAGAATACCTTCTTCTCTCGCCGCTCTTCTTGCCGTTTCAAATGACTGGTCATTGGTTACCTGAATGACTTCATCATAAATTTTTGTATCGAGAATGTCAGGAATAAACCCTGCGCCGATTCCCTGAATTTTGTGGGGGCCGGGATTTCCGCCTGATAAAATCGGTGAATCTGCAGGCTCAACCGCATAGATCTTCACGTCTTTATAATGATCCTTCAGCACCTGACCTGCACCAGTGATTGTTCCACCAGTACCAATACCTGAAATGAAAGCATCCAGCTGTTCCATCTGTTCAACGATTTCTTTACCTGTTGTGCGGCGGTGGATTTCAGGGTTTGCTTCATTTTTGAACTGCTGAGGCATAAAGTATCCTTTTTCCGCTGCAAGCTCTTCAGCTTTTTTAATCGCACCCTTCATTCCGTCCGGACCAGGTGTCAGCACAAGCTCTGCACCATACGCGCGCAGCAGGTTTCTTCTTTCCATACTCATTGTCTCAGGCATCACAAGAACAGAGCGGTAGCCTTTTGCTGCAGCGATCATCGCAAGGCCAATCCCTGTGTTTCCGCTCGTCGGCTCAATAATCGTGTCGCCTTCTTTCAGGTTGCCATCACGCTCAGCAGCTTCAATCATCGAAAGTGCAATACGATCCTTTACACTGCTGCCAGGGTTCATATACTCAAGCTTCAGATAGACCTCAGCTGAGTTTTCATCTGTCAGTCGATTTAATTTAACAATCGGCGTCTGACCTACCAATTCAGAAATGTTATTTGCAATGCGTACCATCTTCCTCACTCCTAATCCCTAGTAATGTGATCGGTTTTACATACTGCAAATGTAACAATTATTGTGCAAAATTTCAACTATTTTGATTATTCAACCGGGCCGTAGAACCAGTCAATTGAATATTCATCCCAGAATGATTCCGCTGTAACCGGCGTGCTCATCTGCTCAAGCGCCAGCTGACGCTCAATTTTACCGCGCACTTCCTCAAATTCAAAGTTCACACCCGGCACCTGTTCATGAACGTAGACAATTGTCAGCCCTTCAGCCGTCTGAACCGCGTCAGAATATTCGCCTGGCGATACACTTTGTGCTGCGTTTAAAATCGCTGCGTCCACTGTTTCAGTATTCTCCGGGATAAACCCAAGCTGTCCTCCCTGACTCGCTGTCACAGGATCGATTGAACGTTCTCTTGCGACTGCTTCAAATGAAGAACCATTATTAAGCTCTTCTAGTGCCTGTTCAGCCTCATCCTGTGTCGGCACAACGATTTGAGACAGGCGATACATTGCAGGAACAGAATACAGCGATTCATTTTCCTCATAGTATGTACGCAGATCGTCTTCTGACAGCTCTGTTTCTGTCGTGATCAGCTTTTCTAAAATTAACTCTGTTTTCAGTTCCTTCTTCAGTACATCTTCATTTGGAAGTGACGCCTGATCATAGACGTTCATGACTGAGCGCAGCATGGATAATTCCTGTTCGAGCTCTTCCTCCGATACGGCTACATCGTACTTTTCGGCAGACTGTTCCATCACAGACTGATTAATCAGCTGCTGCAGTACTTCCTTACCGTGGCGGACTTCAATGGCATGAAGCCATTCCTGACGCGTGACTTCATCATCACCGACCTGAGCAACCACCTCTGCCTCAGCAGAAGGTGGTGCTCCGTCCTTTGTGATCCAGCCAATTAAAAAGATCAGATTCGTCACCATCAGAAAACCAATGATATATAAAAGCGGCTTAGCCTTAAGTCGTCTTTTACGAACCTCAGCCATCTCTTAATTCGCCTCTTCTAAAAACGCTTCTAATTCTTCTTTGGAGTAGTGATACTTTTCACGGCAGAAATGACACTGTGCTTCTGCTTTACCATCTTCTTCGATCATTGCATGGATCTCTTCTTTACCAAGACCGACAATTGCATTACCGAAGCGTTCTTTTGAACAGTTGCATTCAAATGAAACAGGCATCGAATCAAGCACGCGCACATTTCCTTCTCCAAGCACTGTTTCAAGTACTTCTTCCGGAGAGAGACCATCCTGAATCATTTTTGATACAGGTGGGATTGTACCAAGACGCTTTTCAATTTTTTCAATCGTTTCTTCATCCGCACCAGGCATTAGCTGAATAATGAACCCGCCTGCTGCAAGGATTGAATTGTCAGGGTTAACAAGCACCCCTACACCAACTGATGACGGCACCTGCTCTGATGAAGCAAAGTAGTAAGTGAAGTCTTCACCAAGTTCACCTGAGACAAGCGGCACCTGGCCTGTGAAGTTCTCGCGCATGCCAAGGTCTTTCACGATTGTCAGCGTTCCTTCTGTTCCGACAACGCCACGTACATCAAGCTTACCCTGTTCGTTCAGCTCCTTGTGCGTCTGAGGATTTGTTACATATCCTCTTACCTCACCTTTAGCGTTACTATCGACCAAAATCATTCCTAGCGGGCCATTCCCTTCAACCTTTACAGTTAACTGGTTATCACCCTTGAGCATTGCGCCCATCATGACACCTGCAGTCATGGCTCTGCCGAGTGCAGCAGAAGCAGTCGGCCATGTGTAATGGCGGTCCTGGGCTTCCTGTACAGCAGCAGTTGTATTTACAGCATATGCACGCACCTGATCATTATAAGCAAGCGCGCGAATCATATAATCTTTCATTTAGAAAATCTCCTTTCATTCAGCGTTGCGTTTGTATATTAACTGAAGTCCCTTTAATGTCAAAAACGGATCAACAACATCTATAATATCTGATTCCTTAGCAATAAGTGAAGCAAGACCGCCTGTAGCAATCACAGTAACCGGTTCACCCGCTTCTTTTTTCATACGTGATACAATGCCTTCAACCTGTCCGACATAGCCATAGACAATACCCGCCTGCATCGCAGAAACCGTACTTTTTCCGACAACTGTCTCAGGACGCGCAATCTCAATTCTCGGAAGCTTTGCTGCTTTTGAATACAGCGCTTCTGTTGAAATGCCGATCCCAGGTGCAATCACGCCACCCATGTACTGACGGTGCTGATTAATATAGCAATACGTCGTAGCGGTACCGAAATCGACAATGATCAGTGAGCCACCGTGCTCTTTAATACCGGCAACCGCATTGACAATTCTGTCTGCGCCGACTTCTTTCGGGTTATCATATTTTATATTCAGACCGGTTTTCATACCAGGTCCGACAACAAGTGGCTTTAAATGGAAATACTTCTGGCTCATCCGTTCAAGCGGGAACATCACCGGCGGCACAACAGAAGAAATAATAATACCATCAAAATCTTCAAAGGTAAGACCAACATGCTCAAAAAGGTTTTTCACAAGCATTCCATATTCATCTTCTGTCTTATGACGGTTTGTCTCAACGCGCCAGTGATAGCGCAGTTCTTCTCCTTCATAAACCCCTAATACTGTATTGGTATTTCCAACGTCTAATACAAACAACATACTCATTCACCACGCCTTATTAGATTACACACTTTTAACATTTTATCACATTTTAGAAATGCGGAGGCGCCTTGTTCAGACCCGACAAGCGTAAGGCGACCTGAGAGAAATGGGCGGTTTTACCCATTTTCTCAGGTTGACTTATGACTCGAGGGTCTAGGCGCTGGAGCTGGACACCATTGAAATGCGGAGGGCGCTCGTTCAGCTCCGACAGACATAAGATTCGGAGCGGAAAACGGGCTGCTCCCGTGATGAGGAGGTGACCCGAAATCGCTCGGAGATGACCGAAAATCTCAAAAAGATGACCCGAGAAAGTCTAGACGTGACTTGAAAAATCCCCTCCAAGTCAAAGGTGACCCGAGTTTTTCCGAAGGTGACCTTAATTTCCCGGGAAATGACCCGAAATCCTAAGAAGGTGACCCGAAACCCCGTCAGACTAACTCAGTACTGCATCCTCGGCAACCAGGCCACCCTGCCTTCTTCCTGCAAATAACAACACCCATACCGCCAAAAAATCCGCGGCCCCGTTTACGCGGAACCGCGGATCCAAGCATCTGCTACTGCAAATGATTATTCTTTATTACGACGATCCTCGTCAGAAGACGTGCCTTCTTTCGATTCTTTCAGCAGATCCTCTGAAGATTTCTCTTCAGCATTGATCTCACTGTCAGTCGTTACAGTTGTTTCATCTGATTCGATCTCTTTTGACTCTTCCGTGATATCTTTACGGTCCTCTCCGTTACCCTGATCGTAGTCACGTTCAGGAAGCTTTCCGTGGTCAACCAGATGTCTGATCTGTTCAGCATCAAGTGTCTCAATATCGAGAAGTGTTTCAGCGATCAACTCAAGTTTTTCACGGTTCTCAGTCAGAATCGTCTTCGCACGCTCATAGCACTCTTTAATAATGCGCTGAATTTCTGTATCAATATCATAAGCGATCTGATCAGAATAGTTCTGCTCACTGTTAAAGTCACGGCCAAGGAATACTTGACCCTGTGCCTGACCGAACTGAAGCGGTCCAAGCTTATCACTCATACCGAATTCTGTTACCATGCGGCGGGCAATGCCTGTCGCGCGCTGGAAGTCGTTGTGGGCGCCAGTTGATACTTCTCCGAAGATAATATCCTCTGCCACACGACCACCGAGAAGACCAGTGATCTTATCGAGCAATTCAGGTTTTGTCATGAAGTAACGATCCTCTTTAGGAAGCATAACAGCATAGCCGCCAGCCTGACCACGTGGAACGATGGTTACTTTATGAACCATATCAGCTTCATCGAGTACAACACCGATAATCGTATGGCCTGCTTCGTGGAAAGCAACGATCTTTCTCTCTTTTTGAGAGATGACACGTGTTTTCTTCGCAGGACCTGCAATGACGCGGTCTGTTGCTTCATCAATGTCGCTCATATCAATTTTCTTTTTATCACGACGCGCTGCGACAAGTGCGGCTTCATTCAGCAGGTTTTCAAGGTCTGCTCCTGAGAACCCAGGTGTACGCTGTGCGATCGCTTTAAGATCAATATTATCAGCAAGCGGTTTATTTCTTGCGTGAACGTTCAGAACAGCTTCACGGCCTGTAACATCAGGACGGTCTACTGTAATCTGACGGTCAAAACGTCCTGGACGCAGTAATGCAGGATCCAGAATGTCCGGTCTGTTTGTTGCTGCGATCATGATGATTCCTTCGTTTCCTCCGAAACCATCCATCTCAACAAGTAACTGGTTAAGCGTCTGCTCACGCTCATCGTGTCCGCCGCCAAGACCGGCGCCACGCTGACGTCCAACCGCATCAATTTCATCGATAAAGATGATACATGGTGCGTTTTTCTTGGCATTTTCAAATAGGTCACGTACACGCGATGCCCCGACACCGACAAACATCTCTACGAAGTCTGAACCGGAAATCGAGAAGAATGGTACGCCTGCTTCACCTGCTGCTGCACGAGCAAGCAATGTTTTACCGGTACCCGGAGGCCCGACAAGCAGAATCCCTTTTGGAATACGTGCGCCAACGTCAGTAAATTTACGGGGATCCTTCAGGAAGTCAACAACTTCAACAAGCTCCTGCTTCTCTTCGTCTGCCCCTGCAACGTCCTTAAAGCGGACTTTTTTCTTCTCTTCAGTATAAAGCTTCGCCTTACTCTTACCGAAGTTCATGACACGGCCTCCGCCGCCACCCTGAGCCTGGTTAAGTAAGAAGAAGAATAGGATGAAGATAATCACAAATGGAATAATCGTTGTCAGGAATGTTACCCAGCCGCTTGTTTCAGGAGCCTGTAATACATTCACTTCTGTATTATTCGCTTGCGCTACCTCATCGATTGTTTCAAGTGCTGAACTTTCAAATGGAATGTTTGTAAGGAAGTACTCGGTTTCTTCATAGCCTTCAAGCTGTCCGCGTACGTTGTAGACACTTCTGTCCGGCTGAATTTCAATCTCCGTTACCTCACCATTATCAAGTGCATTTAAAAATTCACCATATGTGAGTTCCTCATTTGGCTGGTTCCCATTGTTAAATAGGCCAATAATACCAATAATGACGAGGAAAATAATTAAATAAAATATCGTATTTCGAAATATACGGTTCATCCCTTACCTCCTCCCACGGTCAAGAAAACTAATATCAATACTATCATAGTAAAATAAAGCGTGACAACCAATAAGCCTGCTCACAGTATGCGCTCGCTTACACTCTATTTTACTCAGAATCTGTATAAATTTCAGGCTTCAATACACCGATGTATGGGAGGTTTCGATAACGTTCCGCATAGTCAAGTCCATAGCCTACAACAAACTCAT
This sequence comes from Jeotgalibacillus malaysiensis, assembly GCA_000818095.1. NCBI lineage: Bacteria > Bacillati > Bacillota > Bacilli > Caryophanales > Caryophanaceae > Jeotgalibacillus > Jeotgalibacillus malaysiensis. The sequence goes on along the minus strand of CP009416.1, from coordinate 85,616 downwards.
CCGGTACAATGAATCCAACGTAATCTGCTTTAATATCTGCTTTTCGGCCGCTCGGTTTATCAAGCAGTGTCACAATTTTAATTGATTTTGCCTTACGATACTTGAACAGATCAACGAGATAGCTCAGCGTCAGACCGCTGTCGATGATATCTTCAAGGATCAGAATGTCACGGCCTTCAACCTTTGTATTCAGGTCTTTTACAATCTTTACTTCACCTGAAGAAACAGTGGAATTACCGTAGCTTGAAACATCCATGAAGTCCATTTCAAGATAAACGTCCATGCGCTTGATCAGGTCAGCCATAAACGGCATTGCACCTTTTAACACGCCGACTGCAAGTGGATATTTATCCTGATACTCAGCTGTTAACTCAGTGCCAAGCTCTTTAATTTTTTCCTGAAGCTGTTCCTCGGTATACAATACTTTCTCAATGTCTTTATTTAACACGAACAATGTCCTCCTAGAAGATCTTAATAGTAAATTAACGTATATGCAGCAGGTTTTCCGTCAGACGGTGCTTTACGCAGTCCGGGAATCCAAAGTACACTTCCATCTGCAGCTGTCACAATTGGATGCTGACTGCGCTGCTTCAGGGGTACTTTCTTTTCTATGAAGACATCTTTTATCTTCTTTGACCCTTTGCCATCAGGCAGCCGTATCTTATCTCCAACCCTGCGGCTTCTCACCGTCAGCGGCATGAATGACTCAGATACATAATAAAGATCACGGTACGGCTTATCCGGCACGATTTCACCAGTCTGCACCTCAAGGCAGTGTCCATCAGGAAGATCAATCAGCTGCGCCTTATCAATTAAATAAGTGTAGGCAGCATCATCTGTTTCACGCTGAAAATGAAAATAACCGTCATTATAAGAACGGGTTATAGTCAATGATTCAGGCAGGTGAAGATCCCCGGAAGGATGCGCTTGTTTCAGCAGTTCCAGTATCGCGCGCGTATGCGCAGAAGATAATGATGTGGGTACTTTTGCATACAGATAATTCAATATTAGATGAATCATTCTTCTTTGTAAAGGAAGACCATAATGACGAAATCTTTCTATCGATATATGGAAGCGTTCACCGGATTTTCCGGCACAGACATCCGCGAGTGCTTTCTCAGCTTCCTGCTCAAGGAAGGCGTTATCCTCACTAAGCTCTTCAGAAAAGCGTTCGAAGGCTTCATGAACAAGATGATTTTCTTTTTTCAACAGCGGGATAACGTGTCTTCTCAGGCGATTTCTTGTGTAAGCATCACTTTCATTTGTCGGATCTCTTCTCGGCATTAAGTGATGCTGTTCACAATATTGTTCGATTTCATCTTTTGTCACTGATAAAAATGGCCGCACAAGCCTCCCGCCGGCAAAATGTCTGACAGGCAGAATACCTGCAGCTCCACGTAAAGAGGTCCCTCGCGTCAACCTGAACAAAATGGTTTCCACCTGATCATCTGCGTGCTGGGCAATCATCAGCACAGCTGCACCTGTCTCGTTCATCAGGCGCTCAAAATAATCATAGCGGACCTTTCTTGCAGCCTCCTGCACACCTTCACCTGTCAGCTCCATTCTGCCTTTCACATCTGCTTTTAACAGATGAAAAGGGATGCTGCGCTCCTTACAATAAGCCTCTACATAAGCTGCGTCTGCACCCGAGCTCCCCCTCAGCCCATGGTCCACGTGTACAGCCTCCACATTTATATCAGGGCGGCTTTCGCTGAAAAAATGGAGAAGCGCAAGTGAATCAGGTCCGCCTGACACTCCGATCAGCACTCTATCCCCTTTGGTGACCATTTTATGCTTGTTACAGTATGCATTCACCTTTATACGAAAGTCACTCATGCCCCTACCCTTTCCTGATCTTTTTTTCTAGTATACAGGAAGAGCAGGCAGGTCATGCAACTAACTATCCGGCACTTCTCTTTAATGGAATCGCTGCCCACTTCGGCACCTGGTGATCGATCTTTTCAGCGATCACCGTCATGTCATCTTGAATGGTCCCTCCCGCTGCGCGTACAGCTGATTCCACCAGCAGATCAGCTGCTTCCTGAGGATCCGTTGTGCCAAGCTCCGCGATCTGACGCCTCATCCAGCGCTCGGGATTTTCAATCGAACGCAATCCGTCGATTAACCCGTCACTCAGCATAAAAAGAATATCTCCTGACTTTAACTGATGCTCTAACACATCCATTTCCATTTCGTGAAAGAATCCAAGCGGCAGATTCGCTGCTTCAATCATTTGGATCTGCCTGCCACGCTTTACATAACTCGGCACCGCGCCCACTTTTAAAAATCTTGCCCGTGCATTTTGCAAATCAATCATTGCAAGGTCAACGGTTGAATACATATCACTCGTTCTTTTTGCCGTTAATATGGAATTAACTGATTTGATCGCGAGCTCTTCTTCAATCCCCGCTCGCAACATCTCCTCTAAAAGACCAATCGTTTCTTCGCTTTCCTCACGCGCCTTTTCACCATTTCCCATTCCATCACAAATTGCAGCGGCAAACTTCCCTTCATGAATCGGAATCGCAGCGCAGCTATCCCCTGATACAAGACCTCCATCATAAGCTGCATGCGCAACACCTGCTGTCACGTGAAAGGCTTTTGCTGACCTGAACGTCGCAGCAGTTCCATAGTAAGGAGGCGGCAGGTCCCCTTTCTGATGCACAATAACAGTCTCCTGCAAAATAGAGGACAGCATCGGTGCGATCAGCTTGTCACACTCACCATGCTTTTCCTGAAACGGCAGCAGTCCAAGCGCTGCCGCTCCAGCTGTTAATCCAGAAAATGTATGCGGCGCTTTCTGACGCTGCATAATCATCACCGCTGCAAAAAACGGCAGTGCAAACGGCATGAACTGCAGCATGACAACTGCACGGCCAAGCATGATCCCTGCTAACAAATGAAAGATTCCTTTCTCATACAGCCATTTCATTACATCTACTTTCCTGGCTTCCTTTTTACGGGTTCTCTTGAGCGATAGAGCGTTTGTCAGTTCGAAGTTTGCTTCATGCACATTTGCCATCCAGCAGGTCACTCCTTCATTTCTTATTGCGCCTATTATAAAAAGAACAGCACAGAGGAGTTTGTCAAAAAACGTTTCATCCACAAAAAAACGTTCGACGGATTCCTGCTTCAGCAGACCTTCAGGAATTTTTTAAAAAGTTATTGACACTTATTGACGCGCTATGTATTATATAACTTGTGCTTCATTTATGGCGGCGTAGCTCAGCTGGCTAGAGCGTACGGTTCATACCCGTGAGGTCGGGGGTTCGATCCCCTCTGCCGCCACCATACGAGGCCCGTTGGTCAAGTGGTTAAGACACCGCCCTTTCACGGCGGTAACACGGGTTCGAATCCCGTACGGGTCATAAAAGAAAAGTGGAAGGCGCTCGTTTAGCTCCGACAGACTCAGGTCTGGTGCTGGACGGGCGTTTTTTCTGTTTTTGCATCGAATCCGTTAGCAGGTTGTGGTGGCGCTTGGCGAATGTGACCTGAAATCGTTCGGATGTGACCCGGAATTCGAAAGGCGTGACCCGAAATTTGAGGAACGTGACCCGAAAATCACCGATCTGAAAAAATGTGATCTGAAAATCCGCGGACGCGACCCGAAAATCACAGAATGTGACCTCAAAAATTCAGAACGTGATCCAAAATCCAAGTCCCACTCCCCTTCCCCTGTTACCTTCCACCACGTCATCCCAGCCTGCAAAACAAAAAACAGCACGGGGGTCCGCTCACCCCGCACTGTCTGCAAACACTAACTCAAACGCTTATAATCATCCTCCATCTTAATCCCCTGGCGCAAATCCAGCTCAAGCCGAAGCTTTTCCGTCTCAAGCATATAATTCTCATGCTTCAGCTTCTCAAGCTCCAGCTGCTTGTCGATCATTTCATGCTTTGAACGCGTCTGCTTGCGAAAATGACTTGTTAAAATCGCTGTAAGCGGAACCGAAAATACCATTACAACAGCAACCAGTCCTATAATATCCATCGTTCCAAACACTCCTTTACTAGTTTATCTGCTTCATATGATGACGGTCATGTCCTGAGAATCCTGTAATATATCCGGCTGTCGTCATTGAATGATCGCCAATTGAAAATGTTGCACCGAGCTTGTCCTTATCCATTGTACGAACGGTCTCCATTAAAAGTTCCCGTTCATTTCTGGCTTCGTCGATAATGTCATTTTGACTGAGTCCGCTGTCTGCTTTTTTCCAGGCCTCTTCATTGAACTTTTGAAAGTCAGGAAATTTTTCAAGAATGACGCCTTCACTGATTTGCGGAATCCGGTCATCCAGTGTGTAGTGATCCCAGGCGGCCATGTGCATGACAATTGCTGCAGGTGACCATTTCCCTTCTGCAATGGGCTGAAAAAAAGCCACGCTGTCCATTCTTCTCAGATTTTCAAGCCACGAAAAGTAGTGCTGGTTATGTTCATTAAGCCATTCATCAACTGTCATTTTTATTCCTCCTCAATGATCCTACTGTATGAATTTCGACGCTCAGTGGTTGATCCCTCTTTTTTACATTAGAAAACACAAAAAAACCGACGTGCATGCACGCCGGTTATCTATCGTATGATCACTGTAATTGATGCCTTCTATAAAATACTTTCGGCAGCTATTAACCTTTTTTTGCTCCACGCCCACCGCGTTTTGATTCTGTGTGACGTTTAAGAGAAGTCAGACGGTCTTCACTATCTTTGAGGAAACGAGCCATCTTCTGCTCGAAAGACTCTCCGCGTGGTGGTCCACCGGCGTTTCCTCCACGGCCTCCGCCGCGCTGATCGTTTCCACGATTTGGTCGAGGGCGACTTTGACTCTGCTGTGGCTGGTCCTTCGCTTTACGGATTGATAAGCCAATTTTGCCATCGCTTTCTACGTTCAGGACCTTCACTTCTACCTCGTCCCCAACTGTCAGATGGTCATTGATGTCCTTGACATAATTATCCGCAACTTCACTGATGTGTACTAGCCCTGTTGAACCGCCTGGCAATTCAACAAATGCCCCGAAATTAGTGATCCCAGTCACTTTACCCTTTACTTTGCTGCCTACTTCGATTGACATAAAAAAAATGATCCTCCTTAGAATAAATAAAAAATAGACCTTACTTCCCATTATAGCCAAACAGAAAAAAGAGTGTCAACATCGTGACACTCAATCTGCTGTTTTTATTTTATCATATGCGTTACTCTTCTGTATCGTTCTGCTCTTTTTTGGCAGCAGGCTGATCTTCAGGAATGGTGAAAATGATTTCTCCACTCTCTGACAGGAAGTAGTCTCTTCTCGCAAGCTTGGCTATGTATTCATCATCATTAAGCTTTACAATCTCGTTTCGCAGATTTTCTTCCTGCTGATCGAGTTCGACAATTTTCTGTTCGAGCTGTGTTTTTTCATTCTGTTTCGTTTCTAATACGCTGGCCTGCGTGACCATTGAAGAAATAAGCACGCCGCTGACAACGGCTGCCATGATGAAAAAAGCAGTCAGGCGCCTGGCTAATCTTTTTTTGTGTGATTTTTTGTTATGTTCTTTTCTTTCATGTGCTGCTGTGTATTGATTTTCAATTGATCTTACGCGCGGCTTCCCCATAGTAACTGCTTACCTCCTTCTTCTATTTCAACAAATCAGTGCAGGATCCATTTATTTAACCCTTATTATATAACAGATTAAGCCATAATTTTATCTTTTTCGCAAGAATTGACCATTTTTTTTGAAGAAACTGTGAAATAGGGTGAAAAGGCCTAGTTATGAATGCAAGCAGCCGTAAAATAATTGTTAGTAGCAGCATGATTGCAGCCCACATCCCTTTAAAAGGCTGAAAGAGGATCGTAAGAATGGTAGTTGTCAGCCAGGAAAGCCAGTTAAATATCCGGAGAATCAGTCGTTTTGCAAGCTTCCAATAAAGTATGAAACCCACAAGAAGTGCCACCAGCATATAAAACCGCAGTTCAGCTGCATTCAGTTGGAATAGCAGAAGAAAAACAATGAGTGCCTGTCCAAGCCAGAATAGGAGATCAGGGAAGAAACGCCAGATTCCCTTTTTCCCCTGTGTGATAAAACGCTCATAAAACGTTACGCAAAATCCGACAAAAACCCCTGCAGCCATTATACTGAGAAAAATCCTGAGCTGCTCTTCTACAAATATTTAAACAGTTTTCCAAGCAGTCCCTTTGAAGGTTCGTGGGCTGTACTGTCCAGGTATAAAATATCATCGACTTTTCCTTTTAAAGAAACAATACCCTTATCAAGGTCCAGATTCACAAGCTTCAGGCCGCTCCCTCTGATGGAGAGCATCCCTTCCACTGTTTCAATCAAAAACTCGTCCTGATCAAAGCTTTCAAGCTGTTTGACACCGGTCACTGACAGCTCAAGCCTTCCGATCATGCGGACTTCGTGGTCCTGATGCTTTTGTTCGATTGGCATGTCTTCACCCCGCATAAGAATTGAAACCTTAGCTCATTTTATGCCGGGTGGAGATTGATTATTCGTTCACGCGCTCTTCTTTTTTAATTGTATACATCGTACCGGCTTCTTCTTTTTTCGTTGTTTCCATCAGCCGGTCTACTGACAGCGTCACGATACGCTGGCCAAAACGGATGACAAGCTCATCGCCTTCTTTTACCATGGCACTTGCTTTTGCTGTGTTGCCGTTGATCTGGATGCGGCCCTGATCAGCCACTTCTTTAGCGAGCGTTCTCCGCTTAATCAGACGGGACACTTTTAAAAATTTATCTAAACGCATATGATCGACTCCTTTTACAGTCCGTTTTTTTTCGCCTGTTTCCAGAACTCATCAAGCTCTCCCAGGCTGAATGCTTTAAATGGTTTTCCTGATTCATTTACCCTGTCTTCAACAAATTGAAAACGGCTGATGAATTTCTGGTTGGCCATTACAAGTGCTTCTTCAGGGTAAATCCCGTGGAACCTTGACACGTTGACGAGCGCGAAAAGCACGTCTCCGAATTCCCGGAGGCTTGCAGGCTTGTCACCGTTTGCGACTTCCTCCTGAAACTCCTGCCATTCTTCCTCAAACTTATCCCATGCATCTGAGTGGTCATCCCAGTCAAAGCCTGCTTTTGCAGCTTTCTTCTGGATTTCATATGCCTGCATCAGTGCAGGCATTCCGCTTCCGGCATCTTCAAGCAGCCTTGAAGGAGCGCCGCCTTTTTCTTCATGCTTGATCTGCTGCCAGGCATCCGTCACGTCTTCAGCTGTCTCTGCTTCAGCATCTGCAAACACATGCGGATGACGTCGCACCATTTTAGCTGAAACGCCCTGAATGACGTCTGTAATGTTAAAGTAGCCGTCATCTTCGCCGATCTGGGCGTGCAGCATAACCTGCAGCAGAACATCGCCGAGCTCATTAATCATTTCATCAATATCCCCGCGGTCGACCGCTTCAAGAAATTCATATGTTTCCTCAATGAGATAACGCTTCAGTGATTCATGCGTTTGCTCACGATCCCATGGACAGCCGACCGGGCTTCTTAAGATCGAAATGATTTCTCTAAGCTTTGAGAATTCACCGTAGAAATCTTCTTCCTTTTCCAGCGGAGGCACGTAGACGCTTGTCAGGTTTGAAAGTACCATGCCGTGATCGAGCTCATAAAGCTTCACTTCACGGATCTCCTCAGCTTTTGAACCCGCTGCAGTCACGATTTTAACTATATGTTCATCAGGATATTTGTTCATCAGTTCAAGCTTCACATCAGAAGCTGTCATGCTGTCGTATACCTGACCGATAATGACATGCTGACCCGGGTTGATGGATTCACTTTCAAGCGCAGTCCCATCGAGGAGCTGAAAGCCGTCAACAGGATCAAATCCTGCTGCAGTGAAAAGCGGATCAAGGAAGCTCTGACCGCCTTCAATGGTTAAAGAAATCCGGCCTTCTTTTTCAAGTGCAAGAAGATTTTGAACCGTCTGCTCTGCTACAAGCGGGTGCCCGGGTACTGCATAAAGGACAGGCGCTGATTCAGCAAGCTGCACAAGCTTTTCAGTAATCTCAGCGTAGACGTCTTCAAAACGGTCATGTGATTCATAAATATGGTCAAATGATTCATAGGTTACACCTTCTGCTGAAAGTTCATTCAGCACAGGATGCTCTGCAGTACGGACATACAGCTTGTCTGCTGCTGTCAGTTTTTTATAGATACCAAGCGGCAGCTGATTAAGGTCCCCTGCACCAAGACCGATAACTGTAATGTGATTCAAGATGATCTGCCCCCTTTTCCAAATAAACGGTCAATCTTACGTCCAAGCGGAATCTGACCGTGCTCGTTTATTGTAAACAGGCTTGACCAGCTGATCATAAAGAACAAATATGCTCCTGTGATCGCTGCAATAATAGATGCAAGCCCGGATGATAGCCGGGTGTCAGGCGTCCATAAAAACAGCAGAAGCGTAACGCCGGCCGCCATCATAATAAGACCTAATCCGAGACTGATATAAAAAGGCCTGTACAGCCTTAAACCGATTTTTTTATATACTTTTACAATCAGTACTGAAGCGACTGCTACCAGTGCCAATACAGTCGCAACCGCCGCTCCCATAGTGCCGTAAAGTGGAACGAGCAACATATTTAATAGATATTTCAACAAGAGACTCCCAGCTGCGGTCCATGCAGCGGTATGATAACTGCCTGTCCCCTGCAGCACAGCGTTGATCGTGACAATCACAGATGTTAAAAAGACCGATATCGCAAAAACAGCCAGCACGCCGGAGCCATCCTCATTTTGAAATAAAAACTGATTGAGCGGCTTCATGATGCTGATGAGTCCAACTGTTGCAGCAGCGCCGAATACAATGCCCGTTTTGACTGCAAGGGAAGCTTTTTGCTTCACATCACTGAACCTTTTCCGTTCATAATCTGACGCAATGACCGGCACAATCGCTAAAGAAAGTGACGTCGCTGCAACCACACCCATCTGCACAATCGGCTGACCCCTGTCATAAATTCCTTTCAACATCTTTGCCTGATCAGCATCACCCGTATAACCTGAGAGCAGCGCATACACATTCAGTGCATCCACCAGCTGATACAGCACAAGCAGCATACTGACCATGGCAATCGCGGTTCCTCTGACAAGAAGAACCCTTAGAAGACTGATATCTCCCTGCTTAAATGTGAGTCGTTCTTTTGACTGAAAAAGTATTTTTCTAAGCAGCAAAATCAGGATCAGCGCGCCGGCTGCGACGCCTGCAATGGATCCGATGACTGCGCCTTCTCCAACTGTATAAAGCGAAGCACCAGCACCCGTCAAGACGAATGCGGCGCCGATAATAGCAACGACGCGAATAGTCTGCTCAGTCACCTGCGCAACGGCTGAAGGCACCATATTTCCATCTGACTGAAACCACCCCTTACCGGCTGATAACACTGGCAGCAGTAAAAATGGCCATGCAGACAGCCGGATCAATGAAGCAAGCTCCGGATCGCCCATAAAATCCGCGATCATCCCTGCCCCTGCATATAAGATGCCAAACCACACAAGCCCGACTCCTGTTAAAAAAAGAGTAAGCACCTTTAACACACGCTCACGCTCTTCATGGCGCTCAATCAAAATGCTTGAGACCATCACCGGAAAAGCATATGTACAAAGAGCAATAAACAGCCCATAAAAAGGATAAACCTGCTGATAAATATAAAATCCAGTGTCCCCAGCAAGGTTTTGAAACGGAACCCTGTAGAGCGCACTGAGTATTTTCGAAAACAGCGCAGCAAATGTCAAAATGGCTGCGCCTTTCATCATTGTCTGAGAAGCCTGCGACATTCGGCTGTCCTCTCTTTCACTTCGTTCACTTTCACTGATTATTTATTATATCAAAGGGGAGCAGGAATGTCTTTTCAGGTCATATCTGGTGTGGGGGTGGCGGGTTTTGGCGACAGTGGCCGGGTGACAGGAGCGGGCGCGTGGGCAGAATCATTGGCGGTCGAATAATTGAAAAGGTGATGGAATAAACCTGAAAGATGATGGAATCCATCAAATTGCTGATGTAAATCCACAGCCGGAAAGCAGTGCAGGCCGAATCGGCTTAAAAGGTGATGGAATCCCAATCAAAGGTGGCAGATAAACATTAAAACCTGATCGAATAACCTAATCTGCCCCACTGCCCTACATCGCCACAGCTCCTAAAAAAACCATATCCGGCGAACCGGATATGGTTAAGTTTCCATCTGGCGTCCCAAAAACCGGGCCGCTGTTTCACATACCTTCAGATCAACCTCTGTCAGCGCATGATCCTTGGAAAAGACAAGGACTGCACCGATCGGGTCGCCTGAAGCGATAATTGGAGAAGCAGCAAGTGAAGCAAGGTCCTCTTCATTATGCTCAACAGGCTCCATCGAAAATGCTTCTTCCTTCATCATCGTTTTCCTCGCATCCATCATCTCCTCAGTATGCGAGCTAATTCTGCGGTTTAAAAACTCTTTTTTCGAAGCCCCTGCTACTGCGATAAAGTGATCGCGATCACAGATGAGTACAGCATGATGCAGGCTGTCATATAGTGATTCTGCATATTCTTTTGCAAAGTTTCCAAGCTCGTGGATCGGTGAATACTTTTTTAAAATGATCTCACCATCGCGGTCCACAAAAATTTCAAGCGGATCTCCTTCACGGATCCTTAATGTACGTCTGATTTCCTTTGGGATGACAACGCGTCCCAAGTCATCAATCCGTCTGACTATACCAGTTGCTTTCATCGGACTCTCTCCTTCTTTTACAGCTGCTTTTAACGATAGTATCGGGCAAATCCGCAGATTTATACGATCGTTTGAAAGTTTTTGTAAAAGAAAGTCACATTAAGCAGATTCTTTCAGTGTTTCAGGCAGTCGTGAAAGCACGTGATGGATCATTGAGAACCATGATTCAGGCTTCTGACCTTTAATCTTAAATGTGATTTTCAGTCTGTTGTTTTCAATACCCAGACCGACATTGCGCTTATATTCATTCGTGATATCAAACGCTTTGGCGCCATCTATTTTCTGCGTGCCGCCTTCACTCAGCTCAATTTTCACTTCGTCTTTTGTCTGGTTGATGGTTTCAAGTCCGACTTCATAGCCGTATGCTTTAATCTCAGCGATCTGGAAGAGATGATGCACCTCGTCCGGATAATCACCGAAACGGTCAATCATTTCATCTTTCAGTTCAATGACTTCATCAATTGTTTTCAGACCGCGGAATTTTTTATACATCTCAATCTTCTGATGGCCATCCGGAATATAGCTTTCAGGAATATAGGCATCCTGTTTAATATCCAGATCAATTTCAACAGCCTGCTGCTTTTCGCGGCTGTCCTCGGCCTGGACGCCAGGAAGCTGATCTTTGCGTTCTTCAATCGCATCTTTCAGCATCTGAGAGTACAGATCGAACCCGACAGAGTCAATGAAGCCGTGCTGCTGGGCACCTAATAGGTTTCCGGCACCGCGGATACTCAAGTCACGCATCGCAATTTTAAAGCCTGAGCCGAGCTCTGTGAATTCTTTAATCGACTGCAGACGCTGCTCAGCCACTTCAGTCAGTACTTTATCTTTCCTGTAGGTAAAATAAGCGTACGCCACGCGGTTCGAACGGCCAACGCGTCCTCTCAGCTGATAAAGCTGTGATAAGCCCATGCGGTCAGCATCAAAAACGATCAGCGTATTTACGTTCGGGATATCAACGCCCGTTTCAATGATCGTCGTCGTCACAAGCACATCATACTCACCTTCGAGGAACTGGAAGATGACAGATTCAAGCTCGGTTTCAGTCATTTGTCCGTGTGCGACAGCGACCCTTGCATCCGGTACGAGCGAGGCGATTTCATCTGCTTTTTTCGTAATATCTTCAACCCTGTTATAAAGGAAATATACCTGACCGCTCCGTGCCATTTCACGTTCAATCGCTTCTCTGATCAGCGCGCCGTTATATTCCATGACGTACGTCTGTACAGGGAAACGGTTCTCTGGCGGCGTTTCGATAACTGACAGATCACGTACGCCAAGCATCGACATGTGCAGCGTACGCGGAATTGGCGTTGCTGTCAGTGTCAGCACGTCAATATTTGTTTTCAGCTGCTTGATTTTTTCTTTATGCGTCACACCAAAACGCTGCTCTTCATCGATGATTAATAAGCCGATATCACGGTATTTAATCTGTTTTGACAGCAGGCGGTGTGTACCGACGACGATATCAACAGAACCTGATGCAAGCCCCTTCATGGTTTCTTCCTGCTGCTTCTTCGTTCTAAAGCGGCTCATCAGACCAACGTTCACAGGGAACTCCTGCATGCGTTCAATCATCGTTTCATAGTGCTGCTGGGCAAGGATTGTCGTTGGCACAAGGATTGCGACCTGCTTACCATCCATTACCGCTTTAAATGCAGCGCGGATTGCGACCTCTGTTTTTCCGTAGCCAACGTCACCGCACAGCAGACGGTCCATTGGACGGTCCCGCTGCATGTCTTTTTTAATTTCTTCGATCGAGCGCAGCTGGTCCTCTGTTTCAGAATAAGGGAAAGCTGCTTCAAAATCCTGCTGCTCAGCCGTATCCTGACTGAAAGCATAACCTTTTGACGTCTCACGCTCTGAATAGAGCTTGATTAAGTCATCTGCAATGTCTGCAACAGTCGACTGTACCTTGGACTTTACGCGCTTCCACTCAGAACCGCCAAGCTTATACAGCTTCGGCTCCTTACCTTCAGATCCGACATATTTCTGTACAAGGTCAATCTGATCAACCGGCACGTACAGCTGGTCATTCCCTTTATAGTGGATATTTAAATAATCCTTATGAAGACCATTGATTTCAAGCGTTTCAATTCCGAGGTATTTGCCGATTCCGTGGTTCACATGAACGACAAAGTCCCCGACCTTCAGTTCAGAATAGCTCTTGATTCGCTCAGCATTTGAAAGCTTCTGGCGGCGCTTTTTCTTACGCGTTTTCTGACGGAACAGTTCTTCTTCAGTCATGACAGCGAGCTTATTCATTGGCAGCTCAAAGCCTGATTGAAGTGAACCGCTGACGATCTGCACCGTGTTCTGGATGAGCGGCTCCCCTTCTTTTACAATCACCGCATCAATCTCATAGTCAGCGAGCACTCTTTCAAACTTATCAAGGCGCTGGCCGTCCGGTGCAAGCAGCACGACTGTGAATTTACCTTTCTTCCATCTATCAATCTCTGCTTTTAACAGATGCATCTGACCGTGGAAGCTCTGCATCGGCTTGCAGGAGAATGAATGAACCTTTTTAGGATTCATATGTGCAATTTTTCTTGTGAAAAGAGAGAAATATACTTTCTGGCGCTTCTCAGCCATCAGAGATGATAGCTTGTGTGAGACCTGGATGTCATGCAGCATCTTGCCTTCTTCAAGGAGTGAGACCATCCAGTCTCCCTCTTCAGCTTCAAGCGTTTCATCCATTTCTAAAATACGGCTGATCTCATCAAACATGACAAGGCCGTCTTCAGGCAGGTAATCAATGAGACTTGCAGGCTTTGAGTAGGCAAGAGACTGATATTTAAATAGCTGATCAGGCTTGCGGCCATTTTCAAGCAGGTGAATGTCATACTCTGTCTGTTCAGCCATCGTTTCTTTCACGGCTTTGCGCTTCACTTTTTTCAAGCTTATTTTCAGGCGCTCTCTCAGCTCGTCAGCAATTTTACCAAGGGTCTCACCTTCCATGATCAGCTCACTTGCAGGGCCGATTGCGACCTCCTGAAGCGTCTCAATCGAACGCTGATCCTCAGCTGAAAATGTACGGATTGAATCTACTTCCGTATCAAAGAGCTCGACTCTCACAGGGTCAGAAGTCAGCGGATAAATATCAAGAATCCCGCCGCGCATACTGAACTCGCCCGGACTGCTGACCATATCCGCGCGATGATAGCCCATTTTGATCAAAGATAAAAGTGTCTGGTCTACATCAATATCTTTTCCAATTGTGAGGGTAAACTGATGATCAACCCATTGATCCTTCGGCGGCACAATCTTTCTGAGACCTGCCATTGGGACAATGTAAACACCCTTTCCATTAACAGCGAGGTGATTCATCGCTTCAAGACGCTGTGCTAAAAGCTCCGGGCTTGCGATACTCATTTCAGCAGCGATCAGCTCATTCGCCGGATACATATAAAGTGCTTCTTCAGCGATGGACTGGGAAAGGTCATCGTATAATTTCTGAGCGCTCAGCAAATTAGGCGTCACGATCATCATCGGACGCTTGTATTTTTCATATACTGAAGCCATAAATGTACTTCTTGCGGACCCTGATAACCCGGACAGCAGCTGCTCCCCGCGTTCATGATCCAAATCTTCTATAACAGACCTGATCTGCTGGTCCCGTAATAAACCGTCTACTAACGTTTTCAAGTTGTTCTCCTCCCGGATATAAACAGAAAAATGCCTTGGATCAGCATCCAAAGCTTTTTACTGTATAAATTGATCCAGTTCATGAAAATCCGGATTCCGTTTTAGGGACTCCTGGCAATCCTCACAGATCGTCTGGATATGAACATGTCCTTGTGTATAGGATATCATGTTTCGACGCTCCTCTGCTGAAAGAGTATGCAACCCGAGTCGTTCTGCATCCATCAGCGGTGAATCGATTGTGCCAATCTCACTTCTGCAGTGCCGGCAATGATAATGAACAGCCAATCCTGTCATCTCCCCTCACGTCTTTGCTGATAGTCTAGTATAAGCAGAAACGTCCGGGGTTATTCATTCAGGCACCGTTAAATTCATTCATCACTTCTAAAAATGGTTTTTCTAAAAACCGCTCGCACGCGTCAGCGCTTTTTTTAATAACAGGCTCCATTTCAGCCCACTCTTCTTTTGAAAAGCGGCTTAACACATAATCAGGCACCTTCATACCGCGCGGCGGACGATCGATGCCGATACGGATTCTGTTAAATTCCTGTGTTCCTAAATGGGCAATCGTACTTTTAATACCGTTATGACCACCCGCACTTCCTTTTTGTCGCAGGCGCATCTTACCCATAGGCAGATCGAGATCATCATAAATGACGACAATATCCTCAGGATCAATCTGAAAATAATCCATCAGCGGTCTGATGCTTTCCCCGGACAGGTTCATATACGTAAGCGGCTTAAGGAGAATCACCTTTTCACCATTTACAATGGTCTTACTGAATACACCGTTGAATTTTCCCTGCATCAGTGGCGCATTCCAGCGGTCAGCAAGCTCATCAATGACGTCAAAACCAATATTATGCTTTGTTTTATCATAAGTTTTCCCCGGATTCCCGAGACCAATCATTAATTTCATTATTTACACCTCTGTATACGTTCAAACATCTTTTCTAGCCATACACCTATTTATTCTAAACGA
This sequence comes from Jeotgalibacillus malaysiensis, assembly GCA_000818095.1. Lineage (NCBI taxonomy): Bacteria > Bacillati > Bacillota > Bacilli > Caryophanales > Caryophanaceae > Jeotgalibacillus > Jeotgalibacillus malaysiensis. The sequence continues at coordinate 70,289 of CP009416.1, read as the reverse complement.
TAAGAAGCGCAACCTCCACAAGAAAGGTTGCGCTGATTGTCATCACTCAATCATTGATTGAACGTTTTATGCTTTTTCTTCAGCTGTTTCAGATTCGCCTTCTGAATCCTCAGTGCTTTCTTCACCTTCAGCGTCTTCCGCTCCGGCTTCACCAGCACCTGCTTCTTCTTCAAGCTCTTCAATTTCCTCTTCAGTACGAGGTGCAAGAACTGAAACAATCGTCTCGTCATCCTCGTGGTTAATTGTTACATCATATTTACTGCGTAGATCTTCAACGCTGAATGATTCACCAATTTCAAGGTCTGTTACATCAACCTCGAATGATTCAGGAATGTCATTCGGCTTCGCTGAGATTGAAAGCTCGTGAAGTACAGTCTGTACGACACCGCCTTCTTTCGCACCAGCCGCTTCACCAACAAGGTGTACAGCTACATCAACTGTTAATTCCTCAGACATATTAACAGCCAGGAAGTCAGCGTGGATGATTTCATCTTTCAGGAAATCGCTCTGATAATCACTTAGTACAACCTTTTGCTTGTTGCCTTCGATATCAAGCTCGATAATTCCGTTACGTCCTACTTCACGGATCGTTTTAACCAGATCAATCTCGTCTACTGAAATTGCTGTGTTTTCTACTTTGTATCCATATACTACTGCAGGCAGTTTTCCTGCATTACGAAGCTCTGTTAAATCAGAGTTTTTGAAACCTTCTCTTTTAGTTGCTTTTAGTACTGAACTCATGTCTAATCACCTTCCAAAGTTAATTTCATTTTTTGTTTTCAGCATTGTGAAATAGGCTGTGAATGTCCGCTTAAGAGCGAATGGAATTCTACAAACCTTTCACAAAGCTTTCATTTTAAATGTCCATATACTACATTACCCCTCGAACATCCGGTTAAACCCCAAAAAGATTAGAAATTTTGTTGGAAATCTGTGTTAAATCAGACTTCGTGGTACTTGATTGAATTAAAAACAACAGACGCCAGGTTCTGGACGTCTGTTGTTTTTGTGTAATGTGGGGTGTCCAGATTACGGTATGGATTTTGTCTAGCGCGGCCAGTGAGTTTGTTTCAGGTCACATCCGCTGAATTTGCGGTCACCTTCTGTGATTTTAAGGTCACATCCGAGATATTTCAGGTCACAAAATCCTGAGTGGTGAAATTTGCGGTCAGATCCGGCGTTTTTCGGGTCGGGTTCTTGCAAATTAAGGTCACATTCAGGAATTTTGCGGTCACCTCGAAATGATGGCCTGCGCTTTACTACATGATCCAGCTTCAGTCCACCGCATACGCCCCTAAACGCCTGCTTACGCTTTTCTATATTGTCCGGCTTCAGGCGCTAGCTCCTAAGGTCATAAGTCACCCATCGATAAACGGGAAAGGTCACCCGTTTTTCGCTGCGCGCCTTATGCCTGTCGGAGCTGAGCAAGCGCCTTACGCTTTTCTTTTAGTCAAACAGCATACTTACAGACTGCTGCTCATAAACGCGGATGATGGCTTCGCCGAGCAGGCCTGCTACTGAAAGTTCTACAATTTTGCCGCCCTGTTTTTCTTCAGACAGTGCGATTGAGTTTGTAACTACCAATTCTTTAATGGCAGAGGAATTGATGCGTTCCATTGCCGGTCCTGAGAGTACAGGGTGTGTACAGCTTGCGTAAACTTCTTTAGCTCCAACGTCCATCAGAGCGTTTGCGGCAAGTGTGATCGTACCTGCTGTATCGATAATGTCATCGATCAGGATACAGGTCTTGCCTTCAACGTTACCAACAATGTTCATAACTTCAGATACGTTTGGCTTCGGACGGCGCTTATCGATGATTGCGATTGGCGCTTTCAGGTATTCTGCCAGTTTACGTGTACGTGTAACACCACCGTGATCAGGTGAAACAATCACCAGTTCCTCAGGGTTAAAGTTCTTTTGCATAAAGTATTCAGCGATAATCGGCACGCCGCGCAGGTGGTCAATCAGGATATCAAAGAAGCCCTGGATCTGCGGTGCATGAAGGTCAAGCGTAATCACGCGTGTAGCGCCTGCAGTTTCAAGCAGGTTTGCAATCAGCTTTGCAGTGATTGGCTCACGTGCACGCGCTTTACGGTCCTGACGTGCGTAGCCGTAGTAAGGCATCACGATGTTAATCGTTTTAGCAGAAGCACGCTTCAGCGCATCTACCATGATTAACAGTTCCATCAGGTTTTCGTTGACCGGACTTGAAGTCGATTGAACCACGAATACATCACAGCCACGGATACTTTCTTCAATATTAATTTGAATTTCGCCGTCGCTGAAACGTGTAACTGAGCACTTTCCAAGCTTTGTACCGATTGACTCTGCAATATCCTCTGCTAACTTAGGATTTGAATTCAGTGAAAAGATTTTTAATTTAGAATTGGCATATTCAGTAGACATGACAGCCTCCAGTTATTTTTTAGTGTTAATTCTTTTAGCGTAGCCTTCTTTATTTTCCTGACGGGCACGGGCGATGGATAGTGCTTCACCCGGTACGTCCTTATTGATCGTAGAGCCCGCAGCAACATAAGCACCTTTTCCAATTGTGACTGGTGCAATGAGATTTGAATTACAGCCAACGAACGCATCATCTTCAATCTTTGTCAGATGCTTTTTCTGTCCATCATAATTCACAGTAATCGAGCCGCAGCCAAGGTTCACACCTGAACCGACTTCTGCATCACCGATATAGCTGAGGTGAGAAGCTTTGCTGCCTTTACCAAACTGCGTTTTCTTGATTTCGACAAAGTTACCGATCTTTACTTCGTCTTCAATAGCAGACTGCGGACGGATATGTGCAAACGGTCCGATATTTACATCTGATCCGATCTCACTGTCATGTACGACAGACTGCTTGATTACTGTGCGATCTGCAATTTTACTGTCTTTGATTTCACTGTTCGGTCCAATCGTGCAGTCCCCGCCGATAACAGTGTGTCCTTCAATCACAGTGCCCGGGTAAACAACTGTGTCACTGCCAATCACTGCATCTGCACTAATATAAGTAGAAGCTGGGTCAATGAGTGTGACACCGTTACGCATCTGCTGTTCATTGATACGCTTGCGCATCAGCTGCTCTGCTTTTGATAAAGCGACGCGGTCATTTACACCCAGTGTCTCGTCTGATGAAGGGGTCTGGTAAGCAGCAATCGCCTGACCTTCATTCTTCAGAATCTCAATGACGTCAGGCAGATAATATTCACCCTGAGCATTGTCATTGTTTACTTTTTCAAGTGTTTCAAAAAGCGCTTTGTTATCAAAGCAGTACGTACCCGTATTGACTTCCTGTACTTTGAGCTCTTCTTCACTTGCATCCTTGTGTTCAACGATCTTTGTGACAAGACCATCTCCTCCGCGGATGATACGGCCATAGCCCGCCGGATTGTCTTCATGAGCTGTCAGGATTGTTGCTTTCGCCTGTTGTTCCTCATGATGCTGAATCAGCGAAGACATCGTTTCAGTTGTAATCAGTGGCGTGTCACCACATACAACCAAAGTGATACCGTCTTTTCCCTGTAAACGGTCTTTCGCCTGCATAACAGCGTGGGCAGTTCCCAGCTGCTCAGCCTGAAGAACAAATTCCGAACGACCCTCAAGCTTGGACTGAACAAGTTCAGCACCATGACCAACAACGGTAATGACTTCTTGCATATTTGCTTCCTTAACCTGTTCTAACACGTGCTCAACCATTGGCTTTCCACAAACAGGATGAAGTACTTTATATAATTTGGATTTCATACGAGTCCCTTGACCCGCTGCTAAAATTACCGCATATCGATTCGACATTACCGGTCCTCCAGTCAACATTTTTCCACTTTGAATATATTACAAAAACGCATTCATTTCAAGGAAAGCGGTAATTTCAGAAGAATCTGTTATCGACACAAAATTCCGCTCATCCTCCAATCGTCCTAAGAAATGAAAAAGCGTACGATTCTGCCAGTATGACAAAATCGTACGCTTTTTTGACGGCTTGTTTTACTTCAGCCTTATCCAGGTAAGTACCAGGCTATTATGCGCCTGCTTCTTCATATGTCATTTCTGATTGTTCACTATGGTCCTGATGGTATTCAGCCAGCACCGAACTCTGAATCATATCTCTCATTTCAGAGTTGATCGGATGGGCTATATCCCTGAATTCACCATCTGGCGTCCGCTTACTTGGCATTGCGACAAATAATCCATTATTCCCGTCAATGACACGAATATCATGTACAACAAACACTCCATCAAGTGTGATGGAAGCGATTGCGCGCATCCTGCCATTCGAGCTCACTCGCCTAAGTCTCACATCTGTAACTTCCACTGATTTCCACCACCTTTCTCCCCCTAGTACAAGCCTCCCCTCTACTTCTATACGAAAGGTCGATATCCCTACCTGAAAAGTGAAAATAGTCGTATTATTTTCCAAAAAATAAAAAGCTTTCTTCTATTAGGCTGCTCACCTTCAGAAAAAAGCTTTTTACTACTTATTTTACAAGTGCAATGACTTCAATTTCGATGCCTGCGCCTTTTGGCAGCTTGGACACTTCTACACATGAACGTGCGGGACGGTGGTCACCGAAATACTCAGCGTAAATCGCATTTACTGCGTCAAAATCACTTAGGTCATCTAAGAAAACCATGACTTTTACCACTGTGGAGAATGAAGCACCTGCTTCTTCAAGTACAGCCTTCAGGTTATTGAATACCTGATGTGTCTGATCTTCAATGCTGCCCTCTACAAGAGTACCCTCAGGTGTCAGTGGAATCTGACCTGAGCTGTAAAACATATTGTTTACAACCATCCCTTGAGAATATGGTCCAATTGCCTGTGGTGCCTGATCTGTCTGTACAAACTTCATGTGAATGCCTCCTTATGGTTTTAAAAAGGACGATACCCGGTCAAAGTAGTTGCCTGTTTCAACCTGGATCGTTTTACCCTTTTCATCAACACTTCTCAGTTTTAATAGTGAAATATAATCTTCTACGAGGCGCTCCTCAGATTCCTGTTCTGATTCAATGAAAATTCCCGTACCTGCAACAGTCGCAGAAAATTCTTCAAGCAGATTTTTCATTCCTGCCGCTGTACCGCCGGCTTTCATAAAATCATCAACGATCAGCACTCTCGCACCCTGCTTCACGCTTCTTTTAGATAACACCATGGTCTGAATTCTTTTAGAAGAACCTGACACATAGTTGATACTGACAGTTGAACCTTCTGTTACTTTACTGTCACGTCTTGCTACAACAACCGGCACGCCAAGGTAACGTGCTGCTGCGTGCGCAATCCCGATTCCTTTTGTGGCAACGGTCATGACAAGATCAATCTGCTCGTTGGCAAATGCGCCTGCAAATAACTTTCCAACATGATTCATCAGATGAATATCTCCAAGAATATCTGTCATAAATAAATAACCGCCCGGCAGCAGCCGGTCTGATTTACTTACCTGGTCAGATAAAACCTGAAGCGCTTCTTCTGCCTGTTCTTTTTTAATGCCCGGGATAAAGCGCACCCCGCCAGCTGCACCCGGTACCGTTTGCAAAGAGCCGATTCCTCTGTTTTCAAAAGTTTCTTTTACAATTACTAAATCTTCACTGATCGAGGATTTAGCTGAGGAATAGCGCTCGGCAAAAAATGTGAGCGAAACCAGTTCACGTGGATGTTCCGATAAGTAATGTGTCATATCAATCAGGCGTTCACTTCGTTTAATTTTCATGCGGTGAAACCTCCCAAAACCCGAATAATGTATAGTAACTATATCATTATCGTACGTTTTTAAGCAAGAGGTGCCCGGCTGCCGAGCATTCTTACCGCAAAAACCTGGTCACAAAAGCCACGAAGACCATTTACAACCCGGTGAACCTTAGATTCATACTGCACAAGTCCGAAAACAGTCGGCCCGCTCCCGCTCATCAGTACCGCATCAGCACCAAAACGCTGCATCTGCTCTTTAATATGCTTCACTTCCGGATATAGCTGAAGCGTAACAGACTCAAGCGCATTCCCAAGGTGATCACACACACCCTGATAATCTCCCTCTTCAATCGCCTGTACCATTTTAGCTGTATTCGGATGATCCACCTTTTCAAGCTTCAGGTTCTGGTAAATATCCGCTGTCGATACGCCGATCGATGGCTTTGCAAGAATCACCCAGCACTTTGGCGGTGTTGGCAGCTCCTGGATCTTCTCACCACGGCCAGTCGCAAGCGCTGTGCCGCCATAGATACAAAATGCCACATCAGAACCGATTTCTGAACCAACTTCCGCCAGTTCATCGTTGGATAGACCAAGCGACCAAAGTTCATTTAGCCCCTTTAAAGCAGCCGCTGCGTCACTGCTACCCCCTGCAAGCCCTGCTGCAACAGGGATCTGCTTATGGATTGTAATATCCACACCTTTTTTCACGTTATACTTCTTCTGCAGCTTCTCCGCTGCCTTGTACGCCAGATTCCTGTGGTCACTCGGTACAAAACGGTCATGCGAAATAATCCGGATCCGCGTCCCCTTTGTCTCATCCAGCTCAATACGATCAGCCAGATCCACAGTCGTCATGACCATCTCCACCTCATGAAACCCATCAGGCCTCTTATGGAGCACATCCAGCGAAAGATTAATCTTCGCCGGTGCTTTCACCATCATCATAAATCCACACACCTCAATCTTCCTTCAAGTCATTGAGGTTATTGTAGCAATAAACCGCGAAAAGTGGAAGCAGGCGTTTAGGGGCGTATGCGGTGGACTGAAGCGGATTGAGATATAGGAAACACGATGAACGAAGTGAATCGATGTTGACTTATCTTAAGGAGCTGAGGGAACCGCACTAGCCCCTGCCTGCTGTAACTGGACAACTAGAAAAGTGGAAGCGTCCGTTTAGACCCGACAGGCATAAGACGCGGAGCGGAAAACGGGTGGTCTTTCCCGTTTACCGATTCGTGGCTTATGTCCCGAGGGTCTGGGCGCTGGAACTGGACAACGCGAAAAGTGGAAGCAGGCGTTTAGGGGCGTATGCGGTGAACGATCCGGGGTGGGATTGCTGCGAAAGCATAGGATGAATTTAGTGAAAAGGTGATGGAATTATTTGATAGGTGATAGATAAAATTAGAAAGGTGTCAGATATATCCGCACAAAGCTGCTCAGCGGCCGAATACCCAAAAAGGTGATGGAATTAAATCAAAAGGTCATAGATAAAATCGAAAAGGTTATACATAAAAACCACACAACCTGCTAGAACAACAAACACCCCAGGCTGGAATACCGCCAGACAAGTTACTCAAAACCATTTTACTTAACCCCAAATACCACTGAAGTAACCTTCATCCATTCAACGATCGAAATCATGCAAAAAACCGCCCGGCATTCACCGGACGGTCTCCTTTGCATGTACCAACTACAATTAACGTGGTTCAGACTGTTCTCCCAGCTGACGCTCAGCCATTTTGATGGCTTGCTTTACCATGTTACCTGCATCCCGGGACTTGATCCCGCCCCAGCCTTCCTGCTTCACCGTATCATAAATCCCGAGTTCTTTGGCGACTTCTTCTTTGAGCCGATCTGACATTACGCCTCTTCTTCTGCTCATGATTTCATCCCCCTTAGATGTCCAGCTTCAGCGCCTAGACTCTCGAGTCATAAGCCACACTGAGAAAACGGGAAGGTCACCCGTTTCTCTCAGCGCGTCTTATGCTTGTCGAGTCTGGTCAAGGCGCTTACGCTTTTCTGCAGTGTCCAGCTTCAGCGCCTAGACTCTCGAATCATAAGGCGCCTGCGCTTTCCCACATTGGTCATGCCCACTTAGCCTGCCACAAAGCACTTCACAATATGAGAAGCAGCTTATGGGTGAAGTGCCATCAATCGTCAAATGTTCTTTTGATATAGCAAAAAGGCGGTCTGCCCGGATAACTGATTGTCAGTTATCCGGGCAGACCGCCCATAAAAAATCATTATGATTTCATTAACTTACGCTTGCAGCTTCTGAACCATCTTCAATAAAAGTCAGTTCAACAGCTTCAGTCAGTACATCGGTGTAGCTGTACGATACCCGTTCAAAAGCATTTTCGTCCTGATCAAGCTCCACAATAAAAATTGAAGGATATGTTTCAGTCAAAACTCCTGAACGCTCAATTGTCTTGCGTCTTCCACCATTGGCTTTTAACAATAGACGTTTTCCAAGATTCACATCAAGTGCTTTCTTAATATCAGCTAACGTTTTTGGCATTCCGCTTCCACCTCACTGACATTAGTATACCAAAATATTACGGTTTAGTCAAATAAAATATTCATTTTATCAATTCTCTTTAGTGAATGTCAATGTTTTTATTCCGTCAAAATGCTCAGCTGCTGTCGTTTTGTGTCTCTGCATACATTTCTTTTTTATAAGGCATTCCGATTCTGAGGACACCGCGTGTTTCGATTGCGCCGATACCATTATCGTCTGCGAGTGTGTGCGGCAGTATATCTTCGACTGTAAACATTGAATGGATAGATGTAAAACTGATGATACTTGCAGCGTAGGCAGGGTCAAGCGCATGGATATTTACACGCAGAGGAGAGCTTGCAATATTGGCACCTGCATAGATCAGTGATTCAAAATGAGACTGGCAGGCACCTGCAAAAATGACCAGCTGATCAAGGGAGGGAGCGATTTTACGCGCATTCTTTACTGCATTTACAAACGAAGGAGAGTGTCTGTAAGCGTTCAGCTCACTTTTTTTACCCTGTGCCGGTAAATAGGCATCGTGCCCGGTTAACACAAGAATTTGCGGCTGATAGCGGATGAGGAGCTCCTGTATACGGTCTGCCATCTCCTTTTCCGGACAATGAACGCCAATATGTGGTACGTTCGCTTCTTTATAGATTTTCAGGCATTTTTTTAAATAGCGTTCATCCCCATCGAGATGCAGCACGCGGCCGGGCAAGTGAAATGAAAGAGCATCCGTTTTTCTCTCTTTTTCTGCAGCTGACTTTGCCCTGTTCTCTTTCATTTCCTTGTTCTGACGGTCCGCTTTTGCAAGGCGTTCCTCATCAAGGAGCTCAAGATCCTCAATCGGCGCATCTGCTACGAGTCTGATGTCTCTTCCGTATAAAATGGCATACCGTCCATTCTCGCGCTCCTCAATGGCAGCTACTACAAAAACCACATCACAATTATATGACTTCCGTCCAACAAACTGACTGATCCAGTCCACCGGCATTCACCCTCCTATCCGGCCCATGAAGTTACTATATGCATCCGCGTTTGGAGTGGTGAATGATGCAAAATAAAAACCCCGGCGCGCAGCCGGAGTTTCATCTTATGAAAAATATGGATACAATGCGTTCGCAAGTGTTGCAAATTCAGGAATAGAAAGGCTCTCCCCGCGTCTTGAAGGCTCAATACCGGCCTGTTCCAGCGCTTTAAGAATGTCTTCTTTCTTTTCTTTCCCGTCAGGCAGCTGGCTTGTCAGGTTATTTAAAATCGTTTTTCTACGCTGCGCAAATGATGAACGTGTCACAGTGAAAAAGAAATCTTCATTTGTTACTTCAACCGGCGGCTTGTCGCGCTTTACTAATTTAATCACAGCAGAATCTACATTCGGCTGAGGAATAAAGACGGTTTTCGGTACGATCATCACAGTAGAAGCTTCTGTATAGTATTGAATCGCAATCGAAAGAGACCCGTAATTTTTCGTTCCGGGTTTAGCGGCAATACGGTCTGCCACTTCTTTTTGAAGCATGACAACGAGACCTTTAATCGGCAGGTCTTCCATTAGCAGCTTCAGGATAATCGGTGTTGTGACATAATACGGCAGGTTCGCAACAACCATTACATCTTCAATGCCAGCAAATTCTTCAGCCATAACCTGCTCTACATCTGCTTTTAGCACGTCCTTATGAAGAATCTTGATATTATCATAAGGCGACAGCGTATCATCTAAGATCGGCAGCAGACGCTGGTCAATCTCAAAGGCAACGACTTTTTTAGAAGCGCGTGCCAAATGCTCAGTCAGGGCGCCGATGCCGGGACCGATTTCAATTGCGCCATGCTCTTTTGTGAGCCCTGCATGACCGACAATGTTTTGAAGAATGTTCGGGTCGATCAGGAAGTTCTGTCCAAGACTTTTCTTAAATGAGAAACCGTATTTTTGCATAATTTCCTTCGTACGGACGGGTGTTGCAATATCTCTATTCATTGTTTTCCTCCTGTAAAATGCGCTTTAGCGCTTCGGCAAAATCCTCTTTGGTGATTTCAAACATCATCAGACGGTTATAAAGCTGCTTTCCGTTCACATAACCGATTTTAAGATCCGCACCAAGTCTTTCTCTTCTGGCTTTCGCTTGTGGGCCACCAATCAGTCCGGCTGTGACTAAATCCTCTTTCGTGATCAGTTCAACAGGCGCTTTTGACATGAGATGGGCATCTTTAAGCGCCTGACGGATAATGTCCGGAGAAGCATGCTCTACACCAAGCCCGCGTCCCTTTTTACGCAGCGCATCCTGCTTTTCGATAAAAGCATGCTTGCAGCCTGGTACAGCCTCCTGCACGATTTGTCTGATCCGCTGACCGGGATAATCAGGGTCTGTTAAAATGATAACGCCTCTTTTTTCCTGAGCATGGCGTATTTTCTCCAGTGTCTTTTGAGAAACAGCAGAGCCGTTTGTTTCGATTGTATCAGCATCGACTGCGCGCCTAATCGCTGTCGTATCGTCTCTGCCTTCTACAACGATAATTTCTTTAAGTTTCATTACATCCTCCGAAATGGTTTCTGTGCTTCATTATAGCCGAAAAAGCTTTTGAACGCACAAAAAACAGAGAGAATGCTCCCTCTGTTTTTCATATAACTGGTTACGGCATAACCGTCACTTTTACTGTTCTGTTACCCCATGCAAGTGCTGAAGCACGGTCTGCGATAAAGATATCGATCTTGTTTCCTTTGATCGCGCCGCCTGTATCTCCGGCGATTGCATAGCCATAGCCTTCAACGTATACTCTTGAACCAAGTGGTATAACAGATGGATCTACTGCAATGACTTTCATACCAGGGTTTGCTTTCAGATTGATCCCTGTAGCTGTAATCCCTGAGCAGCCTGCACAAGATGCTGTGTATGCTGTTGAACTCATTGTCATTTCACGGCCGGATGGCGCAGACGATGATGCAGTCTGGGCTGGCTGTGATGAAGCTGCTGAAGCACTTGAGTTTGAAGCTGTTGCAGCTACTGCTTTTTTCGTTGTTTCACGTGGAACGCTTGCAACAACCGGCTTCTTAGTGCCAATCGCAACGACTTTATTTTTGCTTTCTTTTACAGTCTTTTCTTCTTTCAGATCACGGGATACTTCTTTCCCGTTTTCTTTTACAACTTCGTATGTTTTTTCAATCAGACCTTCTTCGCCTTCCTGAACAACCTTTTCAGTACCTTCGGCTAATGTATTGTCATCTTTCTGTTCCACACTGAAGTCCTTCGTCTCTTCCACCACATCGGTGACCTTATCAACGTGGACGATCTTCACAGTAGCGCCCTCCGTCAACATAGTGTCTTCAGATGGTTCTACGCGATCATCTTGATCCAGCTTAATCTCATGCTGTTTTAAAAAGTCAGCGACGGTGATCGAAGTCGACCAAACCTCTTCTTTGTCAGTCCCATTTACAAGTGTCCATGCGAAAGCTTTTTCAAGAGAAAGTGTCATATCTTCTTCGATACTTTCATCCAGTGCATGAGACAGCTTGTCTACGTCACTTACTTCTAACTGTTCTTTACGCAGGAACTCTCCTACGGTTTGTGCATTTGTCATGATTTCCTGCGTCTCTCCGCCTAAATCAAATGACACCTGTTTCGCCGCTCTATAGCGTACGGTCATATCATGATAGATCTCCGTGTCGCCTGAGGGGTATAAATAGTCCTCTGAGTGAATATCCATTTCTAGCTCTGCAAATATATCTTCAACAGTGGCAGCGTTTGTGCGCACCAATTGCTCTTCACCATTTAAGGAAAGGGCTACCGTCTTCTTCATACCTTCCTGAAAAAGGAAACCTACAACTAAAACAAATACAGTTAAAGTTACTAAAGAATAGACCCAGTTCCTCTTACTCATAGACTTTGGAAACAGGTTTTTCATGTTCTTTTCTGATTGCATGAAAAACTCCTCCTTTACTCCGAGTGATTATAAAGACTATCAGAACAGATTGTCAACCTCCTGATTTGAGACATTTTCCCTGCGCAGGGGAGATATGTCCCAATTATGCAGACCGTTTTTCAGTCTGAAAAGGATTTTTGATCGACAACTGAACGTTGGTATTACGCAAAAGATGTCGCACAAACGTGCTTAATTTTACCTAAACCTTAAAATCATTTATTTCAGCTGATAAATTTTTTTTGCGTTTTCTGTCGTACGCTTTCCAACTTCTTCGTAGGAAATGCCTTTTAATTGTGCAATTTGTTCTGCAACAAGCTTCACATAAGCAGGCTCATTCCGCTTTCCGCGATTCGGGTGCGGCGCTAAGAAAGGTGCATCTGTTTCGATCAGCAGGTGCTCAAGATCAATCTCCTCAGCTACTTCTTTCGGCTTCTTCGCGTTTTTGAATGTAACGGGTCCGCCGAGTGAAATCATGAAGTTCAGATCAATACACTGCTTAGCGATCTCAACACTTCCGCTGTAACAATGCATAATGCCGCCTACTTCTTCAGCGTGCTCTTCCCTCAGGATATCTACAACATCCTGCGTTGCCTCACGGTTGTGAATGACAATTGGAAGCTTTACTTTTTTAGCTAAATGAATCTGCTTTTTAAATACGTCTTTCTGAACATCATGCGGTGATTTGTCCCAGTGATAATCAAGACCCGTTTCCCCAATTGCAACGACCTTCGGATGAGCAGCGAGTTCTTCAATCCACTCCAGATCCTCATCAGTCATATCAATCGCATCTACCGGGTGCCACCCAATTGCGGCATAGATGAAATCGTGCGTCTCGGCAAGCTCCATCGCCTTTTTGATCGTCTTCCGGTCAAAGCCTACAACCGTCATGAATTCAACATCATTTTCCTTCGCGCGCTGTATCACTTCATCAAGATCATCTTCAAACTGATCTGCATTTAAGTGAACGTGTGTATCGAATAACATTGTATCCTCTCCTTCACAGCAAATTTAGTGTATTAAAAATCCATATGTCATACATCACAGCCATGTAACAATCTATTAACAAATTAACAATCAAGTTAAAATACACATCACCTAAAGCTTATGCGTATTTAAATGAATAGTATTACAATAAAAGTAATTTAATTACCAAATCACCTTTATAGAGGCGTTTATTTTCTGAATTTTTTATACTAATATAACTTGTAATGATAACCTGATGTTTATTGGTAAAATCAACCCAGTGACATAAATAACAAAGATTTATGACGAGTTTCTTCTATTGTTATAGTCCGTTACACAGATGTAACATTAAAGACATATAAGAAACATTAGAACCATATAATTCAACTTATGGGAGGCTGATGATTTCAGCCAACAATATAGAAGAAAGTTACTTAGCTGATGACCGGAGTGCAGGACGAAGACTCCCGCCCCTGGAAAGGGACAGGTGAGACCCCGCAAGCGAAGCTGAGGAGGCTCACCGCCCGGGGGCAGGAAAGCGAAGTCCTGCACGGAGGTCAGCAGCGGTTTTAACTATCCCTAAAACAAAAAGAAGAGAGGAACAAGTCCTCCCCTCTTCATTCATTCAATTATTTAACACGTGCCCCATCTTCCAGGTTTTCAGCTACATGTGCAAGCGATAAGACTCCATCCTTCTCACCTGCAAGAATCATCCCTTCAGATAATTCTCCGCGAAGTTTAACCGGCTTCAGGTTTGTCACACAGACAACCTTTTTACCAACAAGCTCTTCTGGCTTATAAAACTTTGCGATACCTGAAACAACTTGACGCTTTTCAAAGCCGAGGTCCAGCTGAAGCTTTAACAGCTTATCTGTTTTCTTGACAGGCTCACATGCTGTGACAGTTGCCACGCGAAGATCCACTTTCATGAAATCATCAAATGTAATTTCCTCTTCAAGTTCCACCGGCTCTTCTGCAGGTGCAGGTGCTGTTCCAGCCATTTTCTCTTTAATGTAAGCAGCTTCTTCTGTTACATCAAGACGCGGGAAGATCGGCTCCCCTTTAGCAACAACTTTTGTGCCGGCTGGAATTGCGCCAAAGCTCTCAAGCGTTTCCCACTTCAGGTACGTCTCATCAAGCTGAAGCTGGGAGAAGATGCGCTTTGGCGTTTCAGTCATGAATGGCTGAAGCAATACAGCTACGCGACGCAATGTTTCAGCTAAATGGTTCATGACATGTCCAAGCTCTTCTTTCTTCGCTTCATCTTTTGCAAGTACCCATGGCTGTGTTTCGTCTATATACTTATTCGCCCGGCTGATCAGCTGCCAGACAGTCGCAAGCGCAACGGAGAACTCCATATTTTCCATCGATTGCTGGAACTTTTCAACCGTTTCTTCGTTTAACTGAAGTAATTCTTTATCAAAAGGACCTGCTGAGCCCTGATAAACAGGGATTTCACCGTCAAAATATTTATTGATCATCGCAACTGTACGGTTTAACAGGTTGCCAAGGTCATTGGCAAGGTCAAAATTCACACGCTCAACGAAGCCTTCAGGCGTGAAAATACCGTCAGAACCGAATGGCACTTCACGAAGCAGGTAATAACGAAGTGCATCCAGACCATAGCGGTCAATTAATGTAACCGGATCTACAACGTTACCTTTTGATTTTGACATTTTGCCGTCCTTCATTAACAGCCAGCCGTGGGCAAATACCTGCTTAGGAAGCGGCAGATCAAGCGCCATCAGCATAATTGGCCAGTAAATTGTATGGAAGCGGACAATCTCTTTACTCATCAGGTGAACGTCCGCCGGCCAGAACTGACGGAAACGCTCATCATTTTCTGAACCGTAACCGAGCGCTGTAATATAGTTAGACAGTGCATCAATCCAAACATATACGACGTGCTTTGGATCTCCAGGCACTTTAACGCCCCAGTCAAATGTTGTTCTTGAAACAGCAAGATCTTCAAGACCCGGCTTAATGAAGTTATTCAGCATTTCATTCTTGCGGGATTCCGGCTGGATGAATGCAGGGTTTTCCTCATAATACTTTACAAGGCGGTCTGCGTACTTACTCATACGGAAGAAATAAGATTCCTCGCGCACCTTTTCAACAGGGTGTCCGCTGTCAGGACTTTTACCGCCAATCACATTTCCATCACTGTCGAGCTCTTTATCTTCAAGCTGCGTTTCAGTATAGAAGGTTTCATCCGGGATCGAATACCAGCCTTCATATTCACCAAGATAAATGTCTCCCTGGTCATGCAGCTGTTTGAAAATCTTTTCGACAACAGTTTTATGGCGCTCTTCTGTTGTGCGGATAAAATCATCATAAGAGATGTCCATCTTTTTCCACAGATCCTGAATGCCCTCTACAATTTCATCAACATAAGCCTGAGGAGAGATCTCCTGCTCTTTTGCTTTTTCCTGGATTTTCTGACCATGCTCGTCCGTTCCAGTCAGGTACATAACATCAAACCCTAAAAGACGCTTATAACGTGCCATTGCGTCTCCTGCTACTGTTGTATATGCATGCCCGATATGCAGCTTGCCGCTCGGGTAATAAATTGGTGTGGTAATATAAAACGTATTGTTCGGCTGACTCACTGTTTATCCTCCTTCGATCAGCATCAGAAATACAGTTCTGACGCGTTTTCATATGTAAAAAAATATACCCGAAATAGAAAGTGAATGCAACCGCCACAGGCTTCACAGTAAATACTCCCCATTTTTGTCGAATCACCATGTCGCATTTGTCGAAAAACAAAATAGCTCGAATTCAAAACAATTATATTTACACTTACAGTTATTACATGTTATAGTGAAAATTGTAGAAGGTAATATTTTCAATCACTTGCAGTCGCTGATATGAAAGGGTTTTGTAATATTTCATTTTGGGCACATTTGGGAGAAAATATGTATTGACTGATTTGGGAAACGTTGGTATGATATAAAAACAGAGAGAAAAATGTCGAAACTTGACGAATTATAAGAGAAAAAAACAAATACACCTTTGAGAGGGGAATTTTTATCATGAAATCAACTGGAATTGTACGTAAAGTAGACGAATTAGGCCGAGTGGTGATTCCAATCGAACTTCGCCGTACACTTGGAATCGCAGAGAAAGATGCACTTGAAATCTATGTGGATGACGAAAAAATCATCCTTAAAAAATACAAGCCAAGTATGACTTGCCAGATCACTGGTGAAGTGTCTGATGATAACCTTAAGCTTGCTGGTGGAAAGCTTGTTCTTAGCCGTGAAGGCGCAGAAATGCTGATCAAGGAAATCCAAAGTAACCTGCAAGGTGCTTAATTCATAAGTATTTTCACTGCTCCCTTATGCGGAGCAGTTTTTTTATTGTCTGGAAGGTGGCGTTATAATTGAAGGAATGAATAACTGAAAAGGTGATAGAATTTCTTTAATTAGTGAGGCAAAAATGAAAAAGGTGTATGTATAATCTACCAGCTGCAGGTCTCAGTTCGAATCAATTATAAAGATGAGTGAATATTACTAAAAGGTGATACATATATCCCGAAAGATGAGTGAAATAAATGACCTCGCTAACCCCAAGCCCGAATTTCCGCCCACTCAAATAAAAAAAGATCACCTTTAAAGTGATCTCAATCAAATCTAATGATCTATATGATAATCCTGATAAACGTCCCGCTTCGGAAGTCCTCGGTCTTTTGCAGTTTCTTTTATAGCTGCCTTTGACGTCATGGATTTTTGCTGGATATAGTGTTCGACGTGTTCAGTCAGTGACAATTCAGACCACCAGATCTCCTCGTCCTGCTGCCATTCATCACGGCTCGCACCTTCAATGACCAGACAAAACTCACCGCGCAGCTCTGTTTCTTCAGCCCATTCCAGACATTCACCAATCGTTCCGCGCACAAATTCCTCGAACTTTTTCGTGAGCTCACGCGAAATGGACATTTGACGTTCTTCACCCAGCGCATCCTGCATCTCTTTTAGCGTTTCTTTCAGTCTGTGAGGAGATTCATACAGGATAAATGTCGCAGGGATTGTCGAAAGAAATGCCAGCTCTTCCCGCTTTTCTTTTTTCTGACGGGGTAAAAAGCCGTAGTAATAAAACGGCTGAGGCTTCAGGCCGGATGCGATCAAGGCAGTGACTGCTGCATTGGCTCCGGGCAGCGGCACTACGTTAATGCCTTCTTCTACACACTGCTTTACAAGCTCATAGCCCGGATCTGAAATACAGGGTGTGCCTGCATCTGTCACAAGGGCAATCTGCTTTCCGTCATGAAGGTCAGCGAGCAGCTTACGGCCACTTTCTTCTTTATTATGATCATGATAACTGACAAGCTTTGTCTCAATCTCAAAATGACGGCACAAATTTTTTGTATTACGCGTATCCTCTGCTGCGATGAGGTCAGCCGCTTTCAATATGTTCACCGCTCTAAACGTCATATCCTCTAAATTCCCAATCGGCGTTGGCACTAGATAAAGCCTGCCATCACTCGCATGCTGAAAACTTTTCTGTGTGTGCATGCTCTTCACCCCTTTCTTTTAAATACAGATCCTTCTGCGTTCTGGATTTCTTTTTGAACCAGTACTCTGCCTGCATAGCCTCTCTCTTGGTTGAAAATGATTCATGATGGATCATCTCGACAGGGCGACGCGTTCTCGTGTATTTAGAAGCAGTGCCTCCGTTATGCTGAGACAGGCGCCGCTCGAGATCAATCGTATACCCGCCATAGTAGGAACCGTCCTTACACTTCAGCACGTAGAAGAAATGGTTAGCCTCTGCTTCCATATAAAATCTCCTTCATTTCGTCCGTGTATTCATTATTCTCTTTATACACGATAAGCGGCGGCAGAATTTTCACATCAGGTTTGCCGTCTTTTGCTGCCTCTACTAAAATCGTATTGGCTTCCTTACCCTCTTTCGGATAAACAAACTGGATTCTTTTCGGCTCGAGGCGATACTGTCTCATTAGTGTAATCAGATCGAGCAATCGGCCCGGCCGGTGAACAAATGCCGCTTTCCCACCTTGCTTTAACAGGCCGCTACTGACACGGATCGTATCTTCAAGCGTACACATGATTTCATGGCGCGCAATTGTTAAATGTTCATTTTCATTCAGCTCATCTTTCCCCGGTGTTGTAAAATAAGGCGGGTTGCACGTGACAACATCATGCTTAGCATATCCGAGCTGTGGTGATACTGTATTCAAATCCTCACAGATCATCTCAATCTGCTGCGTGAGTTCATTATGTTCAATGCTTCTGTTTGCCATATCAGCAAGTCTGTCCTGGATTTCCACGCCTGTAATGGAGCCGTTTGTTCTGGTACTTAAAATGAGCGGGATCACACCATTTCCTGAACAGAGGTCAATCAGGCTTCCTTTCCTGATTGGCACCTGCACAAAGCGCGCGAGCAGGACTGCATCAAGCGAAAAGGAAAAGACTGATGGACTTTGGATAATTCTTAAATCTTCAGCCAGAAGGTAATCCAGCCGCTCATCACCGATTAATTGCATTTGTGATCCTCTTTTCTTTCGGCTCTGTAAAGCTGGCTGATGATTTCCGCTACAGGGGGACGCTTTCCGCGGCCGGGCGGTGAGCCCGCAGGCTTCGCCATGCCTGGTCTCACACGTCCCTTCCTGCGAGCCGCCCCCTGCAGCGAGAATCATCAGCTGTGAAAAAACAATAATGAGCTTTAACAAAGCAATCTATTAATTGTGCTTTATATAAGATGAAAACTTGGGTCAATGCGATTACCCCGGGCAATCGTCTTCCTTAGCTGCATGAGCCAGCCAAATATAACACTTACCCATTCATTCTACACAAAAAAAGCCCGGCAGGACGTCCGCCTGTTTTTCAACAGACGGCGTAATGCCAGCCTTTATTTTTTCGTTAAAAATGAAAGACAGAACAGGCAGTCTTCATCCTTGCGCGGGCTTCCAAAGTGAATGTTACAAATGTGGAAGCCTTCATGATAAAGACGGGCAAGGTTATCGTATCCTTCACCAATATCTGTGCTTGGACCCACAGCTTTGCCGGCATCAGCCTTGCCTTCGGGAGCCGCTGTGTCACTCCCCAGCTGTTCAAGCCTTCTGCGCAAATGTTCATTTTCGATCTGCAGCGAATGATTCTCTTCCATCATGTCAGCCAGATGATGCTTCAGTTCGCCAAGCTGCTGGTATAACTGACCAATCTGCTGTTCCATATTGGATACTGAATCAAAGAACTCCTTCTTATCCACGAACTCCACCCCGTTACTCTGTGGCTTGAATTGACGCAATATCGTGATTCATAATTTCTTCAAGCGTATACTCAAGCGTACGGTCCTGCTCCTTCATTTCGATCTGAAGCACGCGCTCAAGCATATTCAGCCCGACTACTTTCCCTTTACCTTCAGGCGTCTGAACGAATGCACCAAGGTCAGGCATTTCTTCTTTTGCCTGCTCATACTCGTCATTTTCGTATTTCAGGCAGCACATTAAACGTCCACACAGGCCTGAAATTTTTGCCGGATTCAGAGAAAGGTTCTGGTCCTTTGCCATCTTAATCGACACTGGCTCAAAATCGCCGAGGAAAGTTGAACAGCAGAGCATACGTCCGCATGGTCCAATACCGCCAAGCATTTTCGCTTCATCACGAACACCGATCTGTCTCAGTTCAATCCTTGTTCTGAAAACAGACGCCAGGTCTTTAACCAGATTTCTGAAATCGACCCGTCCGTCCGCAGTAAAATAAAAAATAACTTTATTGCGGTCGAATGTATATTCAACGTCAACAAGCTTCATATCTAAATCATGCTCACTGATCTTTTCTGAGCATACCTTATAGGCATGAGCAGCCTCTTCCTTGTTTTCCTGTACAGAAAGACGATCCTTCTGTTCAGCAATCCGGACGATCTTTTTCAGCGGAAGCACAACGTCATTCTTGTCCACTTTCTTGACTTCAGTGACAACTTTACCGTATTCCACACCGCGTACCGTCTCTACAATCACGTATTCATCTACGTTCAATGTAAGCTGGTTCGGGTCGAAATAATATATTTTGCCCGCTTTATTAAAACGGACGCCTACTACTTCATACAAGTGCAGATCCCCCCTGCAATTTAAGCATCAGCTGTTCCATTAGCAGCTGTGTATTCATATTTCTCTGTAGCTGTGTTTTCGCCTCAAGTATGACTGTCAGCTGGTGAGTAAGCTGATTCGCTGACGTCTGGAGTGCATCTGTACGAAACGTATCCAGCCAGTCCGGGTACGACAGGTGATCGAGCTTGTCCGTTTGGATATAAAGGAGATCCTTATATATAAGAAGAAACAAATCGAGTGATTGGTCAATTTGCGATTTCTCTTTAAAATGCGGAAGATAGTCACTTTGAACCCTGATCATGGCTTCAAAGGGATCATCCTTTAGCACTTCGTATAATTTTAACATGATTTTTCTGGCTTGTACAAACCACTCATCATCACTGAGCTCAATTGCCTCATCAACCTGGTTGGTTAATTTCGATACAAGTGAGGCCATTGTTGGGTGGACATCCTCTGCGATCAGCTTTTCTTTAAACAAAACAGGTGTCAACGGTCGAAAGGATACGTGCTGACACCTGGAAAGGATCGTCGGGAGCATCTGGTGAATCTGCTCAGTCAATAAAATCGCTGTCGTGGATGGATGCGGTTCTTCTAAAAACTTTAGTAGAGAGTTTGCAGCCTGAACCGTCATCTTATCAGCACCGCTGATGATATATGCTTTTTTCATCGATTCCATACCTGTTTTACTGAACTCTTCCTGCAATAACCTGACCTGTTCTTTTTTAATTGACTGTCCGTCCGGCTCAATTACATGAACGTCAGGGTGGTTCCCCTGGTCAATTCTCCGGCACTGTTCGCAGGTATGACAGGGCTCCCCTTCATGTGGCTGTCTGCAGAAAAGTCCTTTAGCAAGAAACAACGCCATAGCTTTCTTACCCGTACCGCGACCGCCTTCGAACAGATAGGCGTGCGCGACACGATTTTTCTGCAGGCTGTTTTGCAGCATCTTCATTGCGACCGGCTGCTGTGATGCCAGGTCCTGTTGCATATCGGCCATACTATCTCCCTTTTCTGCGTATATATACAAATGAGCTTTCGGCTCGTTTAAAACTGGTGAAACTGCTCAATTGGCAGTACAAAAACCGTGGCTCCGCCAACTTCAACTTCTACAGGATAAGGAATGTAAGAATCCGCATTCCCGCCCATTGGTGAGACAGGGGCTACCATCTGTTCTCTTGAACGACAGCTGTCATTGATTACCTCTAATACTTTATCTACACGTGCATCCTCTGTCCCGACCATAAAAGTTGTATTTCCGGACTTCAAAAATCCTCCGGTACTCGCAAGCTTTGTAGCACGGAAATTATTTTTCATTAATGCTGTAGATAAACGGTTCGAATCCTGATCCTGCACAATTGCGACAACAAGTTTCATCCATTCCACCCTCTTCCTTTTAAATAGGTTCTGCCTTTATTATACCAATAATACGTTTATATTACGAAATCATTCCGGAAAGCTTTGTTTTGGTTTTATTAAAGTTGGCTGGTGATTGACAAAAATAAGCTTTATCAATGCTGGTTTTTCAACATATCAGAAAGTATTCCAACAGCCTCCGCTGTCACATCTTTAAGGGACGCTGATGCATCAATCCGCCTCATTCTGTCAGGGAAACGTTCCTGTAAGATCTGATAGCCTTCATAGACTTTTTGATGAAAAGCCATTCCTTCAAGGTCCAGGCGGTTCACTTCACGGCCTGCATTCTGTTCGATCCGCTTCAGTCCGTCTTCAGGTGAAATATCAAAGTACAGTGTGCAGTCAGGCATCATTGAGCCGATTGCGAACTGGTTAATACTCCATACTTCATCAATTCCAAGACCTCTCGCATATCCCTGATAGGCAAGTGAGCTGTCGATAAAACGGTCACACAGGACTACTTTTCCCGCATCAAGTGCTGGCTTCACCTTTTCAGCTAAATGCTGTCTGCGGGCTGCTGCGTATAAAAGCGCTTCTGTACGGCTGTCCATTTCAGTATGGGACGGGTCGAGAATCACTTCCCGGATCTTCTCCGCAATTTTAATTCCGCCTGGTTCACGCGTCAGCATTACATCATAGCCAAGCGCTTCAAGCTTTTTCTTTATTTCTACAGAAGCAGTCGTTTTTCCTGCTCCTTCTGGTCCTTCTAACGTAATAAATAAACCTTTATTCATGTAGATCCTCCTGCACAACCTTCATTTTTCCTTCTATTAAATGTGCTCCGCCCTGGAAACGCATCTTCGTTTTCACAAGACGGCTCAGCTCATGACATGTTTCAGCTGTCAGACGTTCACCTGCTATGATAAACGGTATACCCGGTGGATAGGGCGTGATTGTCTCAGCCGCCACTCTGTCTGTCCCGTCTTCTATCGGTATTACTGAGTACGGAAGCTGATCTGCATGATGGACAGCTAATGTCGTTATCTCTTTTTTAACAGGAACAGCTGCAGGAGTCTCCGCCCAGTCTGCGTCTTTAGCTATTTGATTAAATGACTCGACAATACGGTCCCACTGCATGCAGTTTTTATTTTTCAAAAGTGGAAGCATCCATAATACCTGCAGCGGGTCTGCAAGTTCTGCATAGATTCCATGCTGTTCACACGCTGCCTGCAGATCATATCCGCTCATCCCGTCTATTCTGATGATCAGCTTCAGCGGGTCTTCCGGCTCGATTACTTTTAACCGCGGAATTTTCTGCAGCACATTTATAAAATGATCACGTTCACTTTTGAAAAAGTCTGCATCCTCGCGTGTATAGGTTGCAGCATAATATCTTGCATCATCCAGTGACGCCATGATCGGATACGATGGACTGCTGGACTGCAGCATGCCGAGCAGCTGCTGAATCTGCTCATACCGCCCAAAGTCTTTCCCAATATGTAAATACGATCCCATCGTCAGCGCCGGGAGCGTTTTATGCGCCGACTGTACGACGGCATCTGCCCCCATCTGAAGAGAGGAAGCCGGAAAACCCAGCAGTGAAAAATGAGCGCCATGTGCTTCGTCAACGAGGACGGTAAGCCCTGACTTTTTAGCGACTGCAATGACCTTCTCTATTTGTCCTGTATGACCGTAGTAGGATGGATACGTCAGCAGCACTGCTTTAACGTCCGGAAACTGTCCGATAGCTTCTTCCAGAAGATCAGGTGAAATGGCTGCTGGCGTCATAGATTCAGGATGCACATCAGGCGTTAAAAATACCGGCTTCACCTGCGCCAGACGGCATGCATGAATAACAGACTTATGCGCATTTCCTGCAACCAGCAGGTGACTGCCCGGTTCACAGATCCCCATCACCATCGCAAGGTTTCCTGTCGTCGAACCATTCACAAGAAAATAACTTTTCAAGGCTCCTGTATGCTGAGCTAACAGATTCTGCGCTTTTGCAATCGGTCCTTCAGGCGCATGCAGATCATCAAGCCCTGAAATCTCCGTCTGATCCCACCCGGCAAACTGACCCGCAACCTCACCAATCATGCCATTCTTATGACCCGGCACATGAAACGACACCGGCTTTTGATTCATATGCTTTTGCAGCGCCTCAACAAGCGGTCTCTCTTTCTGATCCATAACGTTCTCCTTTAGTGAAATCATTTCTTTATTGTATCATGATTTATTTAACGGCACTCTCTGAATACAAAAAAGCCTGCATCAGAGGCAGGCTTTCGGGTCATATCTATTCTTTTAAAAGATGAATCCACCTGTCATATCCATGATCCTCAGGCTTCAGCTGAATCAGTGACTGCTCACACCACACACAGATAAACTTTGAAGACAGGCGAATCGCCCGGTTGTATCGTCTTCCGCACGCACGGCAATGTCTCATATACTTTCCTCCACCTCGCAGCATGTTATACCACTCAGTATAGACACTGCGGATAAAAAGTAATCTATCTATCCTATTCTTCTTATCCCCGAACGTGAAGAAAACTCCTCAACAAACTTCTCACAGCCTCGTTGACCGCCGCTCATCCTCAAACTTCGGTTCAGATGGCGCTTCCTCAGGCTCCCTTACCTCACTATATACAGCCAGACCTTTACGCTTACGTTTTCCATCAGACACCATTCCGACTGACACAATAACAGTTAGAGTTAAAAGAACGATCATCCACCACATTCTTTTCTCCTCCCTGCTTATTTTAATTTAAAAACCAATCGTCTTACGGTCGTTATCCATTTCATACTATTGAGGCGCTTCTTCCCCACCATTGCGATACTGTTCAAGGTTTTTCCGTGCGCTTTTCTTCCGGTCAACAAGCAAACCGAACCCAATCAATCCGGCAATTACACCAATGTCATATAGCATCCACAGACACCTCCTGTACTTTCATTATACCCGCTTTTTACGATTTTACCCAGTAAGCAGAGCCATCCTGATTCCGATCCATGAACCCATATTCAATAAAATAACGGCGAATCGTGACAAAATCAGCATATACCTGTTTAATCACCTCATTTACTTCCCGTTCCGTATACTGCTGTCCCACGTCAAACCTTTTCAACAAAAATTGAAGCACCACAATCTTCTTCTTTTCCTTACTCGGAAATTGACTCAATGTCCCGTCCGCTTTAAAATACGTTTTTAAAACTTTCTCCTGCTCCTCAGAGGTAATCGCATAACGCTCATCCACCATCGTCGCCCCCCTATGTATCTGAACCAGACTCTCAGGTCCCGTCTCCTCTTTCAAAAGCTGCATCAATGCTAAAAATACACGCGCCTGCTTTTCCTTCTCTTTAAACTTAAACCGGTGATTCCGAATCGTCGACGGACTGCCCCCAATCTGCTTTGCCGCTTCCTTATCAGACACCCCCTGCTTAAAATACGATAACAACTCTTTCTGATGATCCGATAAACCCGTATACTTCTTATCCATATTCATCAAATAAACAAACATCGACTCATGCTCCGCCTGCACATGAACCTCAGCAGCCCTGTAAGCCTCAAAAAAACGCTCACCAACCTTAAAAACCTCACCCTCTTCAAACCGCTCACCACAAATGAGGCAGCAATAAGTACCATCAGCCAGCTTAACCCCATGCATCAACTCCTCAACAGAAGCCTCCCAAAACAACTCACTCAAAACAAACACTCCTTTTAAAAGTTTATTATTTAATAAACATATTATATTATTGTTTATATTTAATCAAACATTATTTTATATTGTTTGGTTTTTACATTGTGAATTGAGATGGTTAGGCTCAGGTGCAGCAAATAAAGGGTGATGGAATTGCGATATATACTGAAGGAATTGCTGATCGTGGTGAAGGAGATAATGGACTAAATGAAGGAATTTCAGGTGCGGCTCAGGATGCTGAAGCAATCATTGTGCAGATTGAGAGAATCAAATTCGGTTTTGAAGTAATCTTTTTCAGGGTTGAAGCAATAATTTTCGAATTGAAGGAATTCTGTCGTTCAAGACTGCACTTTGGGTTTTGGTCTTTGATGCTCTTGGGATTCTGTTAGTTAGCCCTTCATGCACTTGGGACTCCAGGCTTTTGGCTCTTGATGCCCTTAGGTTCCTGTCCTTTTGCCCTTCATGCACTTGGGATCCCAGCTTTTTGCCCTTGATGCACTTGGGATCCTGTCCTTTTAACACACAAAAAAAAGCCTTCCCACGCTTGGGAAGACTCTGGTATGCCTAGCGACGTCCTACTCTCACAGGGGGAAACCCCCAACTACCATCGGCGCTGAAGAGCTTAACTTCCGTGTTCGGCATGGGAACGGGTGTGACCTCTTCGCTATCATCACTAGACGATTAAAGGCTCGCACCTTCAAAACTGGATACGTTCATCAAAGTAAGGGATTCCGAGAATCAACCTAGTCCAGTTTCAGCTCCTAGCTTTTCGGCTGCTTCACCCTGTCTGTATGAGACTAACGTCTCACCCATTCAGGCTTCCACCAGCTCTCAAAGCTGATCAGTCGCTTCCACTTTCTTATATTGGTTAAGTCCTCGATCGATTAGTATTCGTCAGCTGCACATGTCACCATGCTTCCACCTCGAACCTATCTACCTGATCATCTTTCAGGGATCTTACCACTTGCGTGTGGGAAATCTCATCTTGAGGGGGGCTTCATGCTTAGATGCTTTCAGCACTTATCCCGTCCGCACATAGCTACCCAGCGATGCCATTGGCATGACAACTGGTACACCAGCGGTGCGTCCATCCCGGTCCTCTCGTACTAAGGACAGCTCCTCTCAAATTTCCTGCGCCCACGACGGATAGGGACCGAACTGTCTCACGACGTTCTGAACCCAGCTCGCGTACCGCTTTAATGGGCGAACAGCCCAACCCTTGGGACCGACTACAGCCCCAGGATGCGATGAGCCGACATCGAGGTGCCAAACCTCCCCGTCGATGTGGACTCTTGGGGGAGATAAGCCTGTTATCCCCGGGGTAGCTTTTATCCGTTGAGCGATGGCCCTTCCATGCGGAACCACCGGATCACTAAGCCCGTCTTTCGACCCTGCTCGACTTGTAGGTCTCGCAGTCAAGCTCCCTTATGCCTTTACACTCTTCGAATGATTTCCAACCATTCTGAGGGAACCTTTGGGCGCCTCCGTTACTCTTTAGGAGGCGACCGCCCCAGTCAAACTGCCTGCCTGACACTGTCTCCCACCCCGATCAGGGGTGCGGGTTAGAAGTTCAACACAGCGGGGGTAGTATCCCACCAATGCCTCCACCGAAGCTGGCGCTCCGGTTTCTAAGGCTCCTACCTATCCTGTACAAGCTGTGCCAAAATTCAATATCAGGCTGCAGTAAAGCTCCACGGGGTCTTTCCGTCCTGTCGCGGGTAACCTGCATCTTCACAGGTACTATAATTTCACCGAGTCTCTCGTTGAGACAGTGCCCAGATCGTTGCACCTTTCGTGCGGGTCGGAACTTACCCGACAAGGAATTTCGCTACCTTAGGACCGTTATAGTTACGGCCGCCGTTTACTGGGGCTTCAATTCGCACCTTCGCTTGCGCTAAGCACTCCTCTTAACCTTCCAGCACCGGGCAGGTGTCAGCCCCTATACTTCACCTTACGGTTTCGCAGAGACCTGTGTTTTTGCTAAACAGTCGCCTGGGCCTATTCACTGCGGCTCTCTCGGGCTTGCACCCTAATAGAGCACCCCTTCTCCCGAAGTTACGGGGTCATTTTGCCGAGTTCCTTAACGAGAGTTCACTCGCTCACCTTAGGATTCTCTCCTCGCCTACCTGTGTCGGTTTGCGGTACGGGCACCTTGCATCTCGCTAGAGGCTTTTCTTGGCAGTGTGGAATCAAAGACTTCGGTACTATTTTCCCTCGTCATCACAGCTCAGCTTACGCGGAAACGGGATTTACCTCATTTCCTGCCTAACTGCTTAAACACGCGCAACCAACGGCGTGCTCTCCTATCCTCCTGCGTCCCCCCATTACTCAAACGATGTGTTGGTGGTACAGGAATATCAACCTGTTGTCCATCGCCTACGCCTATCGGCCTCGGCTTAGGTCCCGACTAACCCTGAGCGGACGAGCCTTCCTCAGGAAACCTTAGGCATTCGGTGGAAGAGATTCTCACTCTTCTTTCGCTACTCATACCGGCATTCTCACTTCTAAATGCTCCACCAGTCCTTCCGGTCTGACTTCACAGCGTTTAGAACGCTCTCCTACCACGAATCTCTAAGAGATTCATCCACAGCTTCGGTGAATCGTT
>CP009416.1:17500-40000 GCA_000818095.1 Jeotgalibacillus malaysiensis | reverse complement strand
AAGGTACCATCAGTTACTATGGTACTTGTTCTTCCCTGACAACAGAGCTTTACGATCCGAAAACCTTCTTCACTCACGCGGCGTTGCTCCGTCAGACTTTCGTCCATTGCGGAAGATTCCCTACTGCTGCCTCCCGTAGGAGTCTGGGCCGTGTCTCAGTCCCAGTGTGGCCGATCACCCTCTCAGGTCGGCTACGCATCGTTGCCTTGGTGAGCCGTTACCTCACCAACTAGCTAATGCGCCGCGGGCCCATCCTGCAGTGACAGCTAAAAGCCGCCTTTCAAAAAAGAATCAGGAGATTCTTTTTGTTATTCGGTATTAGCCCCGGTTTCCCGGAGTTATCCCAATCTGCAGGGCAGGTTGCCCACGTGTTACTCACCCGTCCGCCGCTAACGTCAGAGGAGCAAGCTCCTCATCTGTTCGCTCGACTTGCATGTATTAGGCACGCCGCCAGCGTTCGTCCTGAGCCAGGATCAAACTCTCCGTAAAGTGTTTGAAAAGCTCATGTCTTTTTTGTTCGAAAAAGACTTAAAATCTTAAAACGTTGACGTTTGGTTGTTTAGTTTTCAAGGTTCAAATGTTTCTTCACGCTTCCTTCTCTATAAGGAAAGAATGCGGTGTTGCTCTCTCAAGCGACCAATCTATCATAACATCTTACAGCGTTTTAAGTCAATCACTTTTTTGAAAAAGTTTTTCGCTGTGTTGATGTTGTGTGATTTGATTGTGTGCTGCGTTGTTGAAGCAACGAGAAATAATATACCATGATTCTTTAAATAAACGCAACCCTTTTGATAAAAAGAATTTTATTTCCTTTTCAACTCCTCAATTTCAGCATCAAAATCAACAATAAATTCCCGTCTTTCTTCTATATAGAAAGAAAAAAGTTCCGCAAAAGAAAATGCTCTTCTTTTGCGGAACCTCACTAAGTTCTCGTAAAAATATAAACAAGCGCAGCTGTCCCGGGCAGACCGAGCACCCCTGCAATTCCGGTCGTAAGTGGATTCATCGGTACATACAATCCATACTCCTGACCAAAACGATTAATCAGAAAAAGCAAGCCGAGCCCTATCACCCATTTCGTTCCGATCCGCCACAGCCATTTCAAAAAAGGAACGGTCCCTACCGCCAGAATCAAAATGACAGTCGTGAGCGTCCCCAGCACCCACAGCCAGATCATGTATACTCCTCCCCTTTTGGAAGTCAGAAAGTTGTCCAGCTTCAGGCGCTAGCCCCTCGAGTCATAAGCCACTCTGAGTAAACGTGGAAAACCACCCGTTTCTCTCAGTACGTCTTATGCTTGTCGGGGCTGATCGGGCGCCTTACGCTTTTCGTGTTATACATATCTTATGTGGGTGTGATTTACTTTATGACAATTTTTCTATGGCGGGCTTCTTTAAATAGATAAAAGTAGCGCGCTTCGGCCATTTTTTCTTCAGCAAGCATCTGCGGGCTTTTTTCAAAGCTTAAGTCTGACAGGTTCTTTTGCTGCTGCCACTCTTCTCTGGCTTGTTGCATCAGTTGAACGAGCCGGTCGTCATACTCTTTTTTCAGCTTTCCTTTTTTGCGAAACAGCATGGCGCAAGCTCCTTTGGATCGGTGTTAGACGTCTCTTCTGCCTTCAAGGGCTTTTGAGAGCGTGACTTCATCCGCATACTCAAGGTCTCCTCCAACAGGCAGGCCGTGTGCGATGCGGGTTACTTTAATACCTGAAGGACGCAGCAGTCTTGAAATATACATCGCTGTTGCTTCTCCTTCAATATTCGGGTTAGTCGCTAAGATGACTTCCTGGACTTCATCATCCTGAAGACGCTTCAGAAGGTCCGGCACATTGATATCTTCCGGACCGATGCCGTCCATTGGTGAGATTGCACCGTGAAGGACATGGTAAAGTCCTGTATACTCTTTCATCTTTTCCATCGCGATGACATCTTTAGGGTCCTGAACGACACAGATAATCGAGCGGTCGCGCTTTTGATCTTCACAGATATAACATGGATCCTGATCTGTAATATGTCCGCAAACAGAGCAAAATCCGAGATTCCGCTTGGCGTTGACCAGCGCTTTTGCGAAATCGAGCACTGTGTCCTCTTTCATTCCTAATACAAAAAACGCCAGCCGGGCCGCTGTTTTCGGCCCAATGCCTGGCAGTTTCATGAAGCTGTCAATCAGCTTGGATATCGGTTCCGGGTAGTGCACGTATTAAAACATCCCCGGGAGGTTCATGCCTTTAGTGAACTGTCCCATTGTAGAATTGGTCAATTCATCAGCTGCTTTCATTGCCTCGTTTGTTGCGGCTAAAACAAGGTCCTGCAGCATTTCGATGTCTTCTGGGTCTACAACTTCTTCTTTAATCTCAACATCTACAACTTCCTTGTGACCTGAAACAGTAACTGTTACCATTCCTCCGCCAGCTGTACCAGTCAGGCGCTTTTCTCCAAGCTCTTCCTGTGCCTTTGCCATTTGCTTCTGCATCTTCTGCATCTGCTTCATCATACCTTGCATATTTCCTCCACCACGCATGTGTATTACCTCCGAATAATTTAGTCTTGAATATCAAGTAAGTCTGAGCCGACAAGTTTTCTTGCTTCTTCAACCAGTGGATCTTCCTTCGCTTCGCCTTCATTCTCATCATCTTCTTGGTTTTGAATAAAGTCTTCACGAATTTCAAGCCACTGATCTTCCGGAACACCGATCACTGAATAAAACGTACCGGTGAGCTCCTGAAGAATATAAGGCATTGTGTCAGTCAGCTTATTGTTTTCCATTGCCATTTTGCAATGAATCTCATATTTAAATTTTAACACAAAAGTGTCCCTGGATGCTGCAACTGGCTCCGCTTCATTTAAAAGAGCGGTAAGCGATCTCAGCTGCTGGCGGTTCATACTCTCAAGCATGTCGCCCCAGCGGTTTTTGATCTGTGAAATGTCATCCTTTGTTGCATTTCTGAGCACTTCTTTAATCCGGCCTGTCGGTGCTTTAAATGTACTTTGACGGGTCTGCTTTTTCGCTGCAGGCGCTGCAGTTTGAGCCGGTTCTTCCTGTACGCCGTTTGTTCTAAGCTTCTTCAGTTCACCCTCAAGCTGATTTACGCGGTTGATGAGCTGCTGCAGATCCGGAATATCTGCAGCCTCTGCAGTTTTTGGCCGCTCCGACTGAGAAAGCTTTACAGCTGCTACTTCTAAATGAGTTCTCGCATGATTTGAGAGTCTCATTTCCTGCTGCGTTTTATTCAGCACCTCAATGTACTGATATAGAAGCTCAGAGGCAACTGACTCTGCGATTTCTTTAAACGCTTCATCTGATAATACGCGCTCAAGAGAATCCTCAAGCTCTGGTGCTGTTTTATAAAGCAGCAGATCCCGGCTGTATAAAATCAGATCCTCAATCAGTCTTAACGGATCTTTTCCTTCCTCAAGCAAACGATGGATCGCATCAAGTGCTGAAGCTGTATCCTGATCAATAATGGACTTGACGAGATTCGTCAGCTGTTCCTGTCCAATCGAGCCTGTTACTGTCAGTGCATCCTCAACCGTCACCTGCTCACCGCTGAATGAAATCGCCTGGTCAAGCAGGCTGAGTGCATCACGCATTCCGCCTTCAGCTGTACGCGCAATAATGTGAAGCGCTCTTTCTTCAACTGTCACACCGGATGATGACGCAATATGCTGCATTCTTCCTGTGATGTCGTGAGCGGTGATTCGTTTGAAATCAAAACGCTGACAGCGGGAAATGATGGTCAGTGGGATTTTGTGCGGTTCAGTTGTAGCGAGGATAAAAATGACATGCTTTGGCGGTTCTTCAAGCGTTTTAAGTAACGCATTAAAAGCCCCGGGCGTCAGCATATGCACTTCATCAACGATATATACCTTATAGCGCCCTTCATTCGGCGCATATTTCACTTTGTCACGAATATCACGGATTTCATCCACACCGTTATTCGATGCGGCATCAAGTTCTATGACATCTGATATTGAGCCATCTGTAATCCCTTTACAGATCGCACACTCATTGCATGGTTCTTTTACTGGTGCGTGCTCACAGTTCACCGCTTTGGCTAAAATTTTCGCCGCACTCGTTTTTCCGGTACCACGCGGGCCGGAAAATAAATAAGCATGGGAGATTTTTTCCTGTAAGAGGGCGTTCTGCAGCGTTTTTGTCACGTGCTGCTGCCCTACAACGTCAGCAAATTCCTGCGGGCGCCACACGCGGTATAACGCTTGGTAAGCCATTGGTGCACCCTCCTCATCTGTAATGAATTCCTCCCTTCAGTATAACGCAAATCTGCGCTGCTGACACTTCAAAAAGAGAGGAATTCACATGGAAGTCAAACTATAACTTTTTACCCTTCACTTCTTTATTTAACGTCTTCACAAGCCCTACACACATCATAATCACAATGACTGACAATGGCAGTGCACTGATTACGATCGCGGTCTGGAAAGCCTGCAGCCCGCCGACTAACAGCAGAATCGCTGTAATAGACACGAACAATACACCCCACGTGACTTTTATTCTTGTAGACGGGTTCAGGTTACCGTTTGTAGACTGCATACCGAGTACAAATGTGGCAGAGTCAGCTGTTGTCACAAAGAAGATGGTTACGATAATAATTGTGAAAAATGACATGAATGTTGTAAACGGCAGCTCCTGCAGCACATAAAACAATGCAGTTTCAAGAGATTGCGCAGACACTTCAAGCCCTTCATACAACTCATAATAAATCCCTGTTCCGCCGACAAAGGCAAACCAGATAAACATCACAAAACTAGGTACTAAAATAACTCCGACAATAAATTCACGGATCGTTCTACCTTTTGAAATACGGGCAATAAACATACCAACAAATGGTGTCCATGAAATCCACCATGCCCAGTAAAAGATCGTCCAGCTCTCTGTCCAGCTTGAAGCCTGTTCATTTACAGGGTTCACCTGTAGTGACATTGGGATAAAAATAGATAAGTATTCAGCAAGACCTGACACAAACATATTCAGCATAAACAGCGTCGGTCCAGTGATAAAGATAAAAACGAGAAATATAAACGAAATGGATATATTAATCGTACTTAAGTATTTGATTCCTTTATGAATTCCGGTTGATGCTGAAATCACGAAGATCACTGTGATGATCAGCATAATAATCAACTGAATCGTAAAGTTGTAAGGCGCATCGAATAAGAAGACAAGTCCTGAGTTGACCTGCTGGGCACCAAGTCCGAGGGAAGCTGCAACGCCAAACAGTGTGGCAAAAACAGCGATAATATCAACTGTGTGACCAATTGGACCTTTCACCCTGTCACCTAATACAGAATAAAGCGTAGAACTCATTAACCCTGGAGTATTGTAGCGGAATTGCTGGAGTGCAAGCGCAAGTGCAACAAGTGCGTAGATCGCCCATGCGTGAAAGCCCCAGTGCAGCCAAGTGTAGGCAACACCACTCACAGCATCAGCGGGTGTTCCGCCTTCCCCATAAGGCGGCGATGAAAAGTGACCGATCGGCTCGGATACACCGTAAAAGAATAATCCAATTCCGATTCCTGCTGAAAACAGCATTGAAAACCAGACCGGTCTGCTGAACTCAGGCTTTCCATCCTGTGGTCCGAGCCTGACTTTACCGAAGCGGCCAAACGCAAGATATACCGCAAAAATAAACATACCCGTTACAAGCAGCTGGTAATACCACCCGAACGTCTCAAACATAAATGACTGTGCCGTCGCAAGTCCCGTATTGAGCTGATCG
Organism: Jeotgalibacillus malaysiensis; assembly: GCA_000818095.1. NCBI lineage: Bacteria > Bacillati > Bacillota > Bacilli > Caryophanales > Caryophanaceae > Jeotgalibacillus > Jeotgalibacillus malaysiensis. Next base: position 34,263 of record CP009416.1, on the reverse strand, counting down.
GTAAATAAAACACCGACAAGCACAAACGCGAGCGCGAGTCCGACTGAAATCGTCAATACCGGCGACTTTTTCGATTTCATATGACTTCCCCTTTTCAGTTGTAATGTATTTAAGGTTAACATACCTTTAAAAATGATTCAGGAAACGCCCAGATAATGGGATTTTGAGAGTTTTTGAGGGAGTATACGGGTTGATGTCGGATAGGTTCGTAGAATGATGGGTGGTGTTCTTAGAAAGATGGGTGGTGTTCGGAGAATAGAAGGTTTGGTTCTTAGAAAGACATGGACGGTTCAGAGAAAAAACGGGGTTGTTCGTAGAAAAGTGTAATTTGACCTAATCCTGATTGCGTCTGGCGTTGGCTGTTCGCGTCTTAACCATGGTGGTTCGGCGTTGATTATAAATGGTTCGCGTTCCAGGCTGCCATGTTCGCGCTTCACCCCACCATGTTCGACGCTGAACGGACAATGTTCGACACTTCGGGTACTTAGCCCCATCCCCCGGTCAAGCCAAAAATCCACAACAAAAAAGCCACCCCGGAATATCCGAAGTGACTTTGATTATATAAAATTAAAATGCCGTGCACCTTCTGTCGACTGACAGCCCCATGCGTTACTCCTGCAGTTAGCTCGGTTCAGGCAGCCCCGCGGCACATGAGAGGTTCCACTTAATGCTGCTTCCTTCCGGACCTGACATGGTTCATGAATTCCCATTGCGCAGGACCCAAACGTCAACACCACTTACAGAAGGCAGACCATGAAGCGTGGCAGCCTCGAGAAGGGATTCAGTTTCGCTAGAGCGGATTGCGAATACAGGGCACCGCTAATTCCCCACCTAGCACGGCAAAAATGAGACCAATAATCATTTGCGTCTTTTGACGACGCAAGATTTAGTATACTACCTGCTGACAGAAAAATCAATCAGGATCTTTTAACATCTGCTTCTTCAATTTCTTTTCCTCACGCAGCCCTCGGAAAAAGTCCGTCAGCATCTGTCCGCACACTTCTCCAAGTACATCCGGAACGACTTCACACCGGTGATTAAAGCGGTCATCTTCAAGTAAATTCATCAGGCTCCCTGCACACCCGGCCTTCGGATCACGTGCACCGTAGACGACGCGGTCTACACGAGAAAGCAGGATCGCACCGCTGCACATTGGGCAGGGCTCAAGCGTGACATAAAGCGTTGTATCCTCAAGCCGCCAGCTGCCGACAGCATCACATGCTTTTTCAATAGCGAGCAGCTCAGCGTGAGTGACAGCGTTCTGCGTTGTTTCCCGCAGGTTGTAAGCGGAAGCAATCATCTCATCATTTTTTACAATCACAGCTCCGATTGGCACTTCGCGGATCGCTTCAGCTTTTTTCGCTTCCTCAATCGCCCGCTGCATCCAGTATTCATCGCGTTCAGTCATCACATTCGTCCTTTGCTCATTTTTTTCTGATCTTATCATATAGTTGAAAATAGCGTCTATCTTCTCTCAAAGTGAAAGGAGTTCTTTATGCAAATTCACGTCGTTCAACCGGGTGAGAACCTTTTTACAATCAGCGCCCTCTATTCCATTACGCCACAGCAGATTGCTGATGCCAATCAGTTGCCAAACCCGGATCAGCTCGTGCCCGGTCAGGCTGTTATTATTCCGATTACAGGGAGCTTTTACTTTGTACAGGCAGGTGACTCGCTTTACTCCATTGCTCAAAAAGCCGGCATCACCTATCAGGAGCTGGCTTCAATTAACGGACTGTCACCTGAGCAGCCGCTTGCGATTGGCTGGCGCCTTTATTTACCGCCAAAGCCGAAAGTATCTGCAGAATTCAATGCATATGCAGAGCCTTTTGGAGGGACGGTTTCTGAAAATATTTTGCTCCGCACCAGAGAAGCCGCTCCTTATTTGACCTACCTTGCCCCATTCAGTTTTCAGGCGAAGCGTGACGGCTCACTCAGCACGCTCCCGGTTGAACCGTTTGTGCAGATTGCAGAAGCGAACCGGAACACGCTGATGATGGTGATCACAAACCTTGAAGAAGGCGGATTTAATGATGAGCTCGGCCGGATTCTTTTAAATGATATGACGGTGCAGGATAATCTTTTGGATAATATAGAAACAACTGCTAAACAATTTGGATTCCGTGATATTCACTTCGATTTTGAGTACCTGCGCCCTGAGGATGAGGAGGCGTACACCGCATTTTTAGCAAAAGCAAAGGAGCGCTATGCACAGGAAGGCTGGCTCGTCTCAGCCGCACTTGCGCCGAAAACGCGGGCGGATCAGCCGGGGAGATGGTATGAGGCGCATAACTATAAAGCGATTGGTGAGATCGTGGACTTTGTTGTGATCATGACCTACGAATGGGGTTACAGCGGTGGACCCGCGCAGGCAGTTTCTCCGATCGGTCCGGTAAGAGATGTGCTTGAATATGCGCTCACTGAAATGCCTGCGAGTAAAATCATGATGGGGCAGAATTTGTACGGCTATGACTGGACGCTGCCATTTGTCCAGGGCACCCAGGCCCGTGCGATCAGCCCGCAGCAGGCGATTGAGATTGCCGCCACTCAAGGCGTGCCGATTCAATATGATACGACCACTCAGGCACCTTTTATTGAGTATACCGCTGACGGCAAGGACCATATCATCTGGTTTGAGGATGCGCGGTCGATCCAGGCAAAGTTCGATTTGTTAAAAGAACTGAACCTGCGAGGAATGAGCTACTGGAAGCTCGGCCTTTCTTTCCCGCAAAACTGGCTGCTCTTAAGTGATCAGTTCACCCCTGTAAAGCTCAGATAATTTTTTCATCAGGACAAGGTGCGCGCTATCGCGTTCCTTGTCTTTTTTCGTCTAAATCCGCCTACTTTTCACCCGGTGGATATGGTACAATTACGGGTGCGAACTGAACCGGCTTGACTGGAGAATAAGGAGGAAAACGAGAATGACGACCATTCCGTTTGTGACTGTGGAAGGGCCGATTGGCGTCGGAAAGACGTCTCTTGCAAAAGCCATTTCCGAACACTTTGATTTTCATTTATTAAAAGAGATTGTCGATGAGAATCCTTTTTTAGATAAATTCTACTCAAACATTGATGAGTGGAGCTTCCAGACAGAGATGTTCTTTCTCTGCAACCGCTATAAACAGCTGAGCGATATTCAGCGTCACTATCTGTCAGCACATAAGCCTGTCGCTGCAGATTACCACATTTTCAAAAATATCATTTTCGCCAAACGTACGCTGCGTCCCGAGGAGTACGATAAGTACCTTGAAGTGTACCGCATTTTAACGGCTGATATGCCAAAGCCGAATGTCGTTATCTACCTTCATGCAAGCCTTGAGACATTACTAAAGCGCGTAAAGCTGCGCGGACGTGAATTTGAACGAGATATGAGCCCGCTATATTTAGAGCAGCTCTCAGCAGATTATGATGAATTCATTCATCACTTCGAAAAAACGCATCCGGAAATTCCCGTGCTGCGGATCAACGGTGACGACATTGATTTCGTCAACTACGAGCAAGACCTCGGACTAGTCCTTCAAAAGGTCGAAGAATCATTACTTAAAAGGAGTACTACACTATGAACGCACGTGAACGATTCGGCATCCCGAACGATGCTGTCATTACAATCGCAGGAACAGTCGGCGTCGGAAAATCAACGATGACCCAAAAGCTCGCTGAACACCTACAGTTCAGAACATCTTTTGAAAAAGTTGAAGCGAACCCGTACCTTGATAAATTCTATAAAGATTTTGAAAAGTGGAGCTTCCATCTGCAGGTTTATTTCCTCGCAGAACGCTTCAAGGAGCAAAAGCGTATGTTCGAATACGGCGGCGGCTTTATTCAGGACCGCTCAATCTATGAAGATACAGGCATTTTTGCAAAAATGCATTATGAAAAAGGCACGATGTCACCGGTTGACTATGAAACGTATACAAGCCTGTTTGAAGCAATGGTTATGACGCCATACTTCCCACACCCGAGTCTGCTTGTTTACCTGGAAGGATCGATTGATGATATCGTGACGCGCATTCAGGCGAGAGGCCGCCCGATGGAGCAGGAAACACCGCTTGCTTACTGGGAAGAGATGCACGGACGCTATGAGAACTGGATTGATTCGTTTAACGCATGCCCTGTTTTGCGCCTGAATATTAATGATTATGATCTTGTGAAGGATCCGGATTCGATTGATCCGATTCTTGAGAAGATCGGTTCTTTTATTCAGCAGACTTCTCTTTTGAAGAAGTAATCTTTAAATAACGCTGGTCCTTGCAATGGAGGGCTTCGCTTTCCGCGGCCGCGCGGTGAGCCTCCTCGGCTTTGCCTGCGGGGTCTCACCTGTCGCTCCTATGCCGCAGGAGTCTTCGCCCTCCACTGCAAGGACCAGCTGAGTGAGTATTTAATAATTTGCTTTTATCATTTAACTTTATATAAGCCAGGCTTTGAATCTGCACAGCTGATGATTGGAGCAGAAGGGGGCGACTCCGGGACGAGTAGCGGGAAGCTGAGACCCCACAGGCGAAGCCGAGGAGGCTCAGCAACCGCCGTCCGGAAAGCATCCCCCTGAAGCGGAAATCATCAGCCATCATATAAAATTTAACACCAGCGTTTACAAAACGCTGCAATCCTCCTTTTATATAGAGTAAAAGGGGGATTTTTTAATGGAGAAAATGTTGATTGATGTACTGTCGACGCAGGGTGTGTTTGCGGTTTTGTTTGCGGGACTGCTGTTTTATGTGCTGCGGATGAATAAGGAGCGGGAGGATAAGTTTTTTGAGACGAACCGGAAACTTGAGGAGACGCTGCAGCTGATTGAGATGCTGCTGAAGAAGGATGGACGGTAATGAAAACCCGGCGGTGTGCCGATACGCCGCCGGGTTTTTGATTGCATGAATTCTCGTCTCAAATAGGCTATAATTGAGACAGGGAAAAGGAGCCTCTATTCTTGTGGTCTGGTCACTACTTTGAATCGGATGGCTTCCTTTTCTCTTTTTCATGTCCAAAATACAGACATTTAATTTTCTCGAGCGCTCTGTTTTTTGTCTGATTCACCGCCTGTCTTGAAATTTTCATGTATTGCGCGAGTTCTGTCGCTGAGAGATCGCTCACATACATACACTCAATCACAAACGATTCCTGAGCAGTCAGCACCTCCATCATTTCAAGCAGTTCAATCTCCGAATTCATTGCCGCTTCATCTGCTACATTTTTCACCTCAAAGGCTTGTTCAATTTCGATTTTCTTACTGTTCTTTTTTGATAAACGGATAAATTCGTATTTTAATGATTTTGCGAGATAGCTGAAGATTACTTTATTATTTTTATCTTTCAGCTGTTCGAGCGGCATTTTACGGGCTGCCTTCAATAAATGAAGCTTCAGATCCTGTTTGGTATCTTCGCCATCAAGTAATCGCCCGTACTTGTGAATGACCGGTTCAAACGTCGACAGTAGCTCCAAGGTCTCCCTCTCCCCACCGCTCTGCATTTTCACGGCGATATCATATAAACTTTTCTGCATATCATCACTCCTTTTTCACATTATACCAAACATGTGTTCTTATTTTTAGTATTAGGAGTCGGGAAAATTCGCGGTTTTTTGCGAAAAGAAAAACAGCACACCATTTTTAGTGTGCTGCCTCTAGTTCATGATCGTTTTTACATACAAAAAAGCCACTGCCGAAGCAGTGACTTTCTCCAATTTATGCGCGTTGATGTTTAATTTAAAAATTATGGAGGAGGTAGAGGGATTCGAACCCCCGCGGGCTGTTACACCCCTGTCGGTTTTCAAGACCGATCCCTTCAGCCGGACTTGGGTATACCTCCCTGTCGACAAGAAATATAATATCATGGATAAATAGTTCTCGTCAATCTTTTTCAACAAGATTTATGAAAAACTTTTAGATGTCTTTGTGCGTTTATACTGCCACTGCTTCCATTGGAAACGGATAAAGCATCCGACACAAAAACCCATGATCGCAACTGATGCCGCAGTCACAACCATTATTGTAAAGGTATACGCTGCAATTGTCCACCCAAAAGTAAAAGAAATGTAGCCCCCGGCAAGGAAAAATACAGCCAGTATCTGATTAAAACGCTGGTCCGAACGATCCTCAGGAATATAGTTATTCATCGGCTTCTTTAAAAACTGCTTAGCCAGACGCATAACCGGATTAAAATTAAATAATACGCCTCCAAGACCTGCAAGGAGCGGAATAAGTAATAAGTGATGAAGTCCAGTAATCCAGACTGCCGCAACGGATAGAACAATGGTCCACTGATTTGCCCGTACAAGCGGACGTGGAATAGATGGAGATGCCGCCATTTATATCATACCTTTCTGATCGGAATATAAGTTTATAAACTATCATACGCCGGATGGTATCGAAACGTCAAGTGAGGAGTTTTTTAGATGCGGAGTGGTTACGGCTGGATTGAGATAATTGAGGAGTGGAATGGTACAAGTGGCCGGGTGGATCGCGACAATTTGAGCGCGGACTGAGACAATCTGCGCTTAAATACAGACATATCGAGCCGTGCCACGTGCATTTGGGAAACAGGCTCTTAGTTGCCTAAGGGCACGAAGAGGGTGCGGCGAATAACAGTGATTGCGACATTTTGAAGCAGGATCTCTACAAATACCGGAGTGATTGCAACAACCTCCCTGGTGTATCACGACATTCTAATGCCCAATCACTACAACTCCAGCCACAATTGCTACATTTCCCCCGCCCAAAAACAGCAGATCAAAAAAGAGCCGCCCACCCCGGGACAGCTCTCCATTCACTTATTTAGAAATCACTTTCTTACCACCCATATAAGGCTGCAGTATTTCAGGTACGACAACGCTGCCGTCTTCCTGCTGATAGTTCTCTAAAATCGCAGCGACTGTACGGCCGATGGCAAGACCACTGCCGTTTAGCGTGTGTACGTGCTCAGGCTTTGCATTTGGCTCGCGGCGGAAGCGGATGTTTGCACGGCGCGCCTGGAAGTCTTCAAAGTTACTGCAAGAAGAGATCTCACGGTAGGTGCCGTAGCTTGGGATCCATACTTCGATATCGTATTTCTTCGCAGCTGTGAAGCCAAGATCTGCTGTACACATGCTCATCACGCGATATGGAAGCTCAAGCAGCTGAAGTACTTTTTCAGCGTGGCCAGTCAGTTTTTCAAGCGTTTCGTAAGACTCTTCAGGTTTCGCAAAACGGACAAGCTCGACTTTGTTGAACTGGTGCTGACGGATCAGTCCGCGTGTATCACGGCCGGCAGAGCCAGCTTCAGAGCGGAAGTTCGCGCTGTAAGCCACATACGCTTTTGGCAGCTCATCAATTTTTAGAATCTCGTCACGATGATAGTTTGTGACAGGTACTTCAGACGTTGGTACAAGGAAGAAGTCCTCCTTCTCGATACGGAAAGCATCCTCTTCAAACTTCGGCAGCTGACCTGTACCTGTCATACTTGCACGGTTTACAAGGTATGGCGGCAGCATTTCAGTGTAGCCATGCTGATCCTGATGAAGGTCCATCATGAAGTTGATCAGCGCACGTTCAAGGCGTGCACCTGCGCCTTTATAAAAGACGAAGCGGCTGCCTGTTACCTTTGCAGCACGTTCAAAATCAAGCATCTCAAGGTCAGTTGCCACGTCCCAGTGCGGCTTTGCTTCAAAATCGAAGTCGCGGATCTTACCCCAGTTGCGGATTTCCACGTTATCATCCTCAGTATCGCCAATCGGCACACTGTCATGCGGTACGTTTGGAATAGACAGCAGCAGCGTTTCGAGCTTCTCTTCCACTTCACGCAGACGCTCGTCAATTTGCTTGATCTCATCACCAAGTCCACGCATTTCAGCAATCACGGCATCCGCATTCTTCTTCTCACGCTTCATCTGCGCAATTTCCTGTGATACTTCATTACGGCGGCTCTTCTTCTCTTCTGTCTTCGTAATCAGCTCACGGCGTTCTTGATCCAGTGCCTGGAACTGATCAAAATCCTTCAGGTCCTCCCCGCGCTTCGCCATCTTTTCTTTTATTTCTTCAAAGTTGTTACGCAATCTTTTTAAATCTAACATGGTGATCCCTCCTGTATATTAATTGAAAAGCTGTGTTAATGGAGCATTAGACAATCTACTTGATAGCAGCTATCCCTTATTCAGTTAACTGTAGCTGTTCCTTGGAATGGAGGACGGAGACTCCTGCGGCATAGAAGCGACAGGTGAGACCCCGCAGGCGAAGCCGAGGAGGCTCACCGCGCGGCCGCGGAAAGCGCAGTCCTCCATGGAAAGGAACAGCGGTTAAAAACAAAAAACTCCCGTCCGCTTATTATTAGAAATAATAAGGGACGAGAGTTGAAGCCCGCGATACCACCCTGGTTGAAAGCACATGTGTACTTTCCGCTTAAGGCATAACGGTGCCTGCCCGTGGAATCTTACTTTGATTTCGGATTCCCGCTCCAGAATGGATTCACGAACGTCTTATGCCTGCTTGCACCAACCGCAGGCTCTCTTGAATAAGCACATTTCGCTACTGCTTTCTGTCACAGCTTTTCGTTTGTTTTGATAAAAATTAGGTTACTACATGACTCAAAAAAGATCAACTCTTTTTTAAATGACGACTGCTGGTGACTCAACCATTTTAATGAAATACTCAGTTAAACGGTGGTCATCTGTCAGCTCCGGATGGAATGAGCAGCCAAGGAATTGTCCGTGGCGTGCAAGTACGATCCGGTCGTTGTGTGTGGCGAGCACTTCTGTATCAGGACCTGCTGATACGATGTGCGGCGCACGGATGAAAACTGCAGTATAAGGATCTCCTTCAACGCCTGTAATCGAAAGGTCTGCTTCAAAGCTTTCCTTTTGACGGCCGAATGAATTTCGCTCAACGACTACATCCATCACACCAAGATGCGGTTCATCGTACCCGACAATTTCTCCTGCAAGCAGGATCAACCCGGCACATGTGCCAAACATCGGCTTGCCTGAAGCAGCAAATGCTCTCAGCGGCTCCATCAAATCATATACATCAATCAGGCGGCGCATGGTTGTGCTTTCTCCGCCTGGTAAAATTAATCCGTCGATTTCTGTAAGCTGTTCTGCTTTCTTCACGACAACCGCTTTGGCACCGCCTGCTTCGATTGAACGGACATGTTCGCGAACCGCTCCCTGTAATCCTAAAACACCAATTGTTGTCATGATGATCAGCCCTTTCTTACCAACCGCGCTCCTGCATGCGGTCTTCTAATGATAGTGAAGAGATTTCCATCCCTTTCATCGCTGTACCAAGCTCTTTTGATACTTTTGCGATTAACTCATAATCCTGATAGTGCGTAGTTGCTTCAACGATCGCACGTGCAAACTTTTCAGGGTTATCTGATTTGAAGATACCTGATCCAACGAATACACCGTCAGCGCCAAGCTCCATCATCAGTGCAGCATCCGCTGGTGTTGCCACGCCGCCTGCAGCGAAGTTTACAACCGGAAGACGTCCAAGTTCTTTAATCTCTAAAAGAAGGTCAAATGACGCACCAAGCAGCTTCGCTTCAGTCATCAGCTCATCTTTAGACATATTTACAACTTTACGGATCTGTCCGTTTACTTTACGCATATGGCGTACTGCTTCAACGATATTACCTGTTCCAGGCTCACCCTTTGTACGAAGCATTGACGTACCTTCACCAATACGGCGTGCTGCTTCACCAAGGTCGCGGCATCCGCATACGAATGGTACGGTGAAGTCACTCTTCATTAAGTGATATTCTTCATCCGCCGGCGTTAATACTTCACTTTCATCTATATAATCTACACCCATTGATTCAAGTACACGAGCTTCAGTAATATGCCCGATTCTTGCTTTTGCCATGACCGGAATACTTACCGCGCCCATAACCTCTTCTACGATGCGAAGATCTGCCATACGTGCAACTCCGCCTTCTTTACGAATATCCGACGGCACACGCTCAAGCGCCATAACCGCTACCGCACCTGCTGCCTCTGCTAACTTAGCCTGCTCTGCATTGACAACGTCCATAATCACGCCGCCCTTTTGCATCTCAGCCATTCCTCTTTTTACACGATCCGTACCTGTATTCATGGTAAAAGCCTCCTTCATCCTGTAGAACAGTCCCGCGAAGGCCGGGGTCAGACCCTGCACTTCGCTCAAACTGGTAAATTTGAATAGTCTTATCATCGGAATATTGTCCAGTTCCGGGCGCTAGCTCCTCGGGTCATAAGCCACACAGCGATAAACGGGAAAGTTCACCCATTTTCCGCTGCGCGTCTTATGCCTGTCGGAGCTGATCAAGCGCCCTCCGCTTTTCGTTATCCCAATCTTTATCTTCACTAAAAAAGCACTTCATGTCAAGACATGAAGTGCTTTTAACGTGTGAAATGGTGCTAAAAACCTTGCATCCTGCTGGGTTTTTAGTGCATTAAAGGATCACACAAATATTTTTTAGAACCAGCCTTTAACAGTCGTTACAATTGTATCCCAAAGTCCGCCAAAGAATCCGCCAACTGCACGCATGCTGAGGATAAACCAGTTTGCTTTTTCAACAGATCCGGTTGTCACGACTTCAGACTCAAGTGATGAAGCCATGCTGTCATCAAGGAAGCCATACTCCCCTCCTGCAGCAGCCATATTAATTGAACCTACCTGTGCACCTTCTTCGATCGGCGCAGTCAGTTCACCGTCTTCATTTAACAGAGACTCATCAAGCACAAGTTCAGGCATGAATTCAGCCGGATCCTGTCCATTTTCAAGAATGACCTGAACAGGCTCAGTCGATTCAATGCCCACTGAATCTTCAGTACCCTTATCAACTGCAAGTGTGTCTTCTCCTTCAACTGTATAGCCTGCAGGCAGAATTTCCTGCATTGAGAAGTTACCAAAACCATAATCAAACAGCTCTGCCGTTGCACCAAATCGTGCAGCATATGACCCAACACCGTTTTCATCTGTCGCATTCATTACAACAGAGATCAGACGCATGCCATCGCGCTCGGCTGTTCCTGTAAATGTATAACCGGCAAAATCAGTTGTACCAGTCTTCAGTCCATCAACGCCTTCATACTCTCCAATCAATGTCGGTAGCATGAAGTTCCAGTTAGACATATTTGTTGCATCTTCCGTACCTTCACGGAAAACTTTTTTAGGAATACTTGAAGTCTCAAGTACTTCAGGGAAATCATTTAGCAGATGATAAGCAAGCTTTGCAGTACCGCGTGCTGACATCACGTTTTCTTCATCAGCACCTGTACCTTCAGGATGATACCCTTTCATATCCGAGTTATTCAGACCGCTTGAGTTTACAAAATTATAATCTTCAAGCTCAAGCTCAGCCGCCTTTTCATTCATCAGCTTCACAAATTCACCTTCAGTGCCTGCAACTGTCTCTGCAAGCGCGATTGTCGCAGCATTGGCAGAATAGATCACCATTGCCTCATAAAGCTCCTGAATCGAATACTGTTCACCATTACGTAATGGTACGTTACTGAGAGATGTATCCTGTGAAATTTCATACGTTTTATCTGTTACAGTATATTGATCGTCCCATGAAACCTCGCCGTTTGCAATCGCTTCAAGCAGGAGATATTCAGTCATCATCTTTGTCATACTTGCAACACCAAGCTGAGTATCAGCGTTTTCAGCATATAACACCTTACCTGTTTCTGCTTCAAGCAGAATCGCTGCATCTACTTCAAAGTTCTGAATCACATTTGCCTTTGCCTCGTGCGTAAAAGCACCACTTCCGAAAAATAATCCAAACGCAAGCGCACCCGTTGTTACCTTGCGTAATACTTTTGTTTTAAACATGTTAAACCTCCGATATGTTATCTGTGTCCAATTGCATGCGCTCTTTTTTAGGTGAAAAGCCTTTGGGGCTGATCGAGGCGCTTTCGCTTTTCTATTGTCCGGCTACAGCGCCTAGCCCCTCGAGTCATAAGTCGCACTGAGAAAATGGGAAAGGTCACCCATTTATCTCAGCACTCCTTATGCTTGTCGGGGCTGACCAAGGCGCTTTCGCTCTTCTATGTACACCCTTGTAATTCTATCATAATTTTTTGTCAAAAAGTATAGCCAGAATAGCACTGTTCCGTGACAAAAAAGCAGGACTCCTGTAAGAATGGAGTCCTGCCTGAATGTGTAAAATGATTCAGTTGATTACATTGAATAGTTAGGTGATTCTTTTGTAATCTGTACATCATGCGGATGGCTTTCACGTAAGCCTGCACCCGTCATGCGGATAAACTGAGCTTCTTCACGCAGTTCGAAAAGATTTTTAGAACCGCAGTAGCCCATTCCGCTGCGGATTCCGCCAACCAGCTGATACACTGTGTCAGCAAGTGGTCCTTTATAAGCTGTACGTCCTTCGATGCCTTCAGGTACAAGCTTCTTCGCGTCTTCCTGGAAGTAACGGTCTTTTGAGCCTTTTTCCATTGCAGCCATTGAACCCATTCCGCGGTAAACTTTGAAGCGGCGACCCTGGAAGATCTCTGTTTCACCTGGGCTTTCAGTCGTACCGGCAAGCAGACTTCCAAGCATAACCGCATGTCCGCCGGCAGCAAGTGCTTTTACGATATCGCCTGAATACTTGATTCCTCCATCGGCAATAATAGACTTACCGTGTTTACGTGCTTCAGTTGCACAATCGTATACAGCGGTAATCTGAGGAACACCAACTCCTGCGACAACACGGGTTGTACAGATTGAACCTGGGCCAATCCCAACCTTTACAACGTCAGCGCCAGCTTCAATTAAAGCTTTAGTGCCTTCAGCAGTTGCGACGTTTCCTGCAATAATCACAACGTCAGGGAAAGAGTTGCGGATCAGTGCAATCGTATCAAGTACACCCTGTGAGTGACCGTGTGCTGTATCAATCACAAGCGCATCCACACCAGCTTTCACGAGCTGTTGTACACGCTTTTCAGCATCTGCCGTCACTCCAACAGAAGCAGCTACTAAAAGGCGTCCCTGTGCATCTTTCGCTGAGTTCGGGAATTCAATTACTTTTTCAATATCTTTAATTGTGATTAACCCTTTTAAAATGCCGTTCGCATCAACTAAAGGAAGCTTTTCAATTTTATATTGCTGAAGAATCTTTTCAGCTTCATCCAAAGTTGTGCCGACAGAAGCAGTCACAAGATTTTCTTTTGTCATCACTTCATCAATTTTCATTGAGTAATCCTGAATGAAACGAAGATCGCGGTTTGTGATAATTCCAACCAGCTTCTGCTCATCCATATCATTGACAATCGGTACACCTGAAATACGATATTTGCCCATTAAATGCTCTGCATCAAATACCTGATGATCTGGCGTCAGGAAGAATGGGTTTGTAATGACACCACTCTCAGAACGTTTAACACGCTCAACATGCTCAGCTTGTGCTTCAATGCTCATATTCTTATGAATGACACCAAGACCGCCGGCACGTGCCATCGCGATCGCCATTGCAGCTTCAGTCACCGTATCCATACCTGCACTCATAATCGGTACATTCAATTTAATCGTATCCGTAAGCTCTACTGACAGATCAACATCACGCGGTAATACCTCAGATTTAGCCGGGACCAGCAGCACATCATCAAACGTCAAACCTTCTTTAGCAAATTTCGTTTCCCACATTGTCAATTTCCTCCCCGTCTCAAAAATATTATTGTAAGGTTATCAGCCGGTCCCTCGCGTGTCAATAACGAAGGAATAAGTTCGATTATTAAGAATAGTTGGGAGATTTTTAGTATGACGTCTGACTTTGACTGGAACCACTACCTTCCTTTATATACGAAGCACTACGTCATTCAGCATTTATACAAGTGCTATTCAATAGAAGGTTTCGATCATGCAGACGATCTTGCCACTAAAAAAGCCGCATCCATATGCGCACACATAGAGCATGCCGAACGATTTTACCATCAGTCCGCGCAGTCATCCGTCTGCATCCGGCCCGTCTTAAAATTTTACGGCATGACCCACCTGTTCAAAGCTGCAATCACGATGAAAGACCCCTTTCATCCCGAAAAATCTAACCAGCTCGCACATGGCGTCTCCTCCCGTAAAATCAAAAAGAGACACTACAGCTTTCTAGAAGACACAGTCAAAATCCAAAAACACGGACTCTACACAACATTTTCAGAAAAACTGCTGCACTGCACACCACTACCTATTACCTGTACTATGCAGCATTTATTCAATTCATTGCATGACGAGTACTCAACCCTTCATCTGTTGCAGGCACACTACCTGATCCTCTACAACCTCAGCATGCTCGCCCGCTACGAAACAGAATGGTGGCACACGTGCATGACCTATAAAGAGACATTAGACTACCCCGTCATTAAAAGCTTTCTCACTGACTCAGCGCAGCAAGTGCCAGAGGAGATGAAGAAGTTTTTGCTGGAGTGATTGTTGGGTGATGTTGGTGAAAGTGTGGTGGGCGAAAAAGGTGAAGGAATTGTAATCGCGGCTGAGGGAATTAATAAAATTTCTGATGTAAATAAGGGAGTAAATGAAAGAATTCAATGTGGCTTTCAGTCTGTTGAAGGAATCATGATTAAGATTGAGGGAATTAATTTTGATTTTGAAATAATCTCCATTAGGATTGAAGCAATAATTTTCGAATTGAAGGAATTCTGTCGTTCAAGACTGCACTTTGTGTTTTGGCCTTTGACGCTCTTGGGATTCTGTTAGTTAGCCCTTCATGCACTTGGGACTCCAGGCTTTTGGCTCTTGATGCCCTTAGGTTCCTGCCCTTTTGCCCTCCATGCCCTTGGGATCTCGTCCCTTTGCCTTTGATGCCCTTTAGATCCTTGTTTGTCAGCCCTTGATGCACTTGGGATCCTGTCCTTTTAACACACAAAAAAAGCCTTCCCACGCTTGGGAAGACTCTGGTATGCCTAGCGACGTCCTACTCTCACAGGGGGAAACCCCCAACTACCATCGGCGCTGAAGAGCTTAACTTCCGTGTTCGGCATGGGAACGGGTGTGACCTCTTCGCTATCATCACTAGACTGATTTAGTTGAAAAAACGAATCTTCGTTCTCTCAAAACTGGATACGACATCAATGTAAGGTGATTATCCGAGAATCAACCGATTGGTTAAGTCCTCGATCGATTAGTATTCGTCAGCTGCACATGTCACCATGCTTCCACCTCGAACCTATCTACCTGATCATCTTTCAGGGATCTTACCACTTGCGTGTGGGAAATCTCATCTTGAGGGGGGCTTCATGCTTAGATGCTTTCAGCACTTATCCCGTCCGCACATAGCTACCCAGCGATGCCATTGGCATGACAACTGGTACACCAGCGGTGCGTCCATCCCGGTCCTCTCGTACTAAGGACAGCTCCTCTCAAATTTCCTGCGCCCACGACGGATAGGGACCGAACTGTCTCACGACGTTCTGAACCCAGCTCGCGTACCGCTTTAATGGGCGAACAGCCCAACCCTTGGGACCGACTACAGCCCCAGGATGCGATGAGCCGACATCGAGGTGCCAAACCTCCCCGTCGATGTGGACTCTTGGGGGAGATAAGCCTGTTATCCCCGGGGTAGCTTTTATCCGTTGAGCGATGGCCCTTCCATGCGGAACCACCGGATCACTAAGCCCGTCTTTCGACCCTGCTCGACTTGTAGGTCTCGCAGTCAAGCTCCCTTATGCCTTTACACTCTTCGAATGATTTCCAACCATTCTGAGGGAACCTTTGGGCGCCTCCGTTACTCTTTAGGAGGCGACCGCCCCAGTCAAACTGCCTGCCTGACACTGTCTCCCACCCCGATCAGGGGTGCGGGTTAGAAGTTCAACACAGCGGGGGTAGTATCCCACCAATGCCTCCACCGAAGCTGGCGCTCCGGTTTCTAAGGCTCCTACCTATCCTGTACAAGCTGTGCCAAAATTCAATATCAGGCTGCAGTAAAGCTCCACGGGGTCTTTCCGTCCTGTCGCGGGTAACCTGCATCTTCACAGGTACTATAATTTCACCGAGTCTCTCGTTGAGACAGTGCCCAGATCGTTGCACCTTTCGTGCGGGTCGGAACTTACCCGACAAGGAATTTCGCTACCTTAGGACCGTTATAGTTACGGCCGCCGTTTACTGGGGCTTCAATTCGCACCTTCGCTTGCGCTAAGCACTCCTCTTAACCTTCCAGCACCGGGCAGGTGTCAGCCCCTATACTTCACCTTACGGTTTCGCAGAGACCTGTGTTTTTGCTAAACAGTCGCCTGGGCCTATTCACTGCGGCTCTCTCGGGCTTGCACCCTAATAGAGCACCCCTTCTCCCGAAGTTACGGGGTCATTTTGCCGAGTTCCTTAACGAGAGTTCACTCGCTCACCTTAGGATTCTCTCCTCGCCTACCTGTGTCGGTTTGCGGTACGGGCACCTTGCATCTCGCTAGAGGCTTTTCTTGGCAGTGTGGAATCAAAGACTTCGGTACTATTTTCCCTCGTCATCACAGCTCAGCTTACGCGGAAACGGGATTTACCTCATTTCCTGCCTAACTGCTTAAACACGCGCAACCAACGGCGTGCTCTCCTATCCTCCTGCGTCCCCCCATTACTCAAACGATGTGTTGGTGGTACAGGAATATCAACCTGTTGTCCATCGCCTACGCCTATCGGCCTCGGCTTAGGTCCCGACTAACCCTGAGCGGACGAGCCTTCCTCAGGAAACCTTAGGCATTCGGTGGAAGAGATTCTCACTCTTCTTTCGCTACTCATACCGGCATTCTCACTTCTAAATGCTCCACCAGTCCTTCCGGTCTGACTTCACAGCGTTTAGAACGCTCTCCTACCACGAATC
>CP009416.1:0-15000 GCA_000818095.1 Jeotgalibacillus malaysiensis | reverse complement strand
GTAGTTAGCCGTGGCTTTCTGGTCAGGTACCGTCAAGGTACCATCAGTTACTATGGTACTTGTTCTTCCCTGACAACAGAGCTTTACGATCCGAAAACCTTCTTCACTCACGCGGCGTTGCTCCGTCAGACTTTCGTCCATTGCGGAAGATTCCCTACTGCTGCCTCCCGTAGGAGTCTGGGCCGTGTCTCAGTCCCAGTGTGGCCGATCACCCTCTCAGGTCGGCTACGCATCGTCGCCTTGGTGAGCCGTTACCTCACCAACTAGCTAATGCGCCGCGGGCCCATCCTGCAGTGACAGCTAAAAGCCGCCTTTCAAAAAAGAATCAGGAGATTCTTTTTGTTATTCGGTATTAGCCCCGGTTTCCCGGAGTTATCCCAATCTGCAGGGCAGGTTGCCCACGTGTTACTCACCCGTCCGCCGCTAACGTCAGAGGAGCAAGCTCCTCATCTGTTCGCTCGACTTGCATGTATTAGGCACGCCGCCAGCGTTCGTCCTGAGCCAGGATCAAACTCTCCGTAAAGTGTTTGAAAAGCTCATGCCTTTTTGTTTCGAAAAAGACTAAAAATCTTAAACGTTGACGTTTGGTTGTTTAGTTTTCAAGGTTCAAGTCTTACTTCCCGCTCTCTTCTTTATAAGGAAGAAATGCGGTGTTGCTCTCTCAAGCGACCAATCTATCATAACATCTTACAGCGTTTTAAGTCAATCACTTTTTTAAAAAGTTTTTCGCTGAGTTGATGTTGTGTGATTCGATTGTGGGCTGCGTTGTTGAAGCAACGAGGAATAATATATCACGGAACTTTGCATTAACGCAAGACTTTTGAAAAAGACTATTAATTTAGATTATTTATTACATTTTTAGCAGTAACCTAAACATAAAAAACGTCTGGCAACTTCACCGGTCGCCAGACGCAAAATTCTTATCCCTGAACCCATTCTCTTCTCTTTAAATATCCGATTGAACCGCTCACCAATAGCATGCACACTACAATTGTGCTGATTACAGACTTCCATAAACCAGTGAGTGGCTGATCCTGAATAGCAAGATTAGAAAGCTCCAGTAAATGTCCAGGTGTCCACATCATTGGCTCTACAAATATTGAAGAAGCGAGGGCAATGACAATCAAAAAGACAATTGAAGCACCTGCAACAGCAGCACTTCTTTTTAAAAATGTACTGAAGAAAAGTACAAGCGTCACCGTGAATAGCAGCCACATGACATAAAATAATGAAGAAAGTAAAAGCTGCTGTATCTGTAGAGGGTCAAATAATAAATAAATATAATAAAGTGCTGCAGCCGCTCCTGCAAGATAAGAAACAGTTGTAATTAGTAGACCTGCTACCCATTTAGCTAAAAAATAGCTGGCATGAGAAACGGGCTTAGCCAGAATCATCACGGCTGTGCCGCTTGAGCGCTCCCCTGCAAGTGAACCCATCAGTGCAAGTACAACCACAAAGAGTCCAATTTGAGAAAACTGGCCGAGCGTTTCTGCAAATACCTGTTCAGATCCAGGCAGTGGAATTTCAAAAACAGCTCCTTCCGGCAACCCGCCGAATTCTTCAATAATGTCTGGAAGGTAGTAGCTGGTGAGTGGCTGCATGATGCCGAGCGCAATAAAAACCATTGGCATCCAGATCCATTTATAGCTTCTGGCCATTTCGAGTATTTCTTTTTTAAGTAGTACACTCATTTTTTCATCACCTCGTGAAAAACGTCTTCGAGGGAGGCTGTACCGACTTCTAGTGAGCGCAGAGGCAGCTGGTATGCCAGTGCTTCTTCTAGGATGATCTTTCGCAGCTCAGCTGTTTCCCTCCCTTTAATAACCGCTGTGTTTTCAGTTACCTCTATTAATAGATCAGAATACCGCTCACTGAATGACTCCCCCCACGCTGTCAGTGACTGATCAGCACGCAGCACCATTTCCGGCCGCTCGTATTGCAGATAAACGCGATCAATCGAATCAAACAGTACTTTCTTTCCTTTATTCATCATCAGTACGTCATCGCATAGTACCTGTGCGTCATGCAGGACATGGGTGGAATAGAGAATGGTCATTTCTTTTTTCAATTCTTTTAATAGCGTCATGACTTCTTTTCTTCCTGCAGGATCAAGTGCAGAGACAGGTTCATCGAGTAAAAGGATTTTCGGACTGTGAATCAGTGCCTGCGCAATGCCAAGCCGCTGCTTCATACCTCCTGAGAAACCGCCGATTTTCTTACCTGCATGCTCAGCAAGACCGACTCTTTCAAGCAGTTCATCTGCTTTCACAGTCGTTTCCTGCTTTGATTTCTTCCCGAGCCTTCCCGCTATTACAAGATATTCTTTTGCAGTCATCCAGTTAAAAAATGAAGGATACTGTGGAAGAAACCCGATTTGCTGTCTTTGATCAGCAACCGGTTCTTCAAATGTGATGCTGCCGGCAGTTGGCGTAGATAAACCGCTGATCATATGAAGTGCCGTTGTTTTACCTGCGCCATTTGGACCGACCAGCGCTGTCGTTCTTCCACTGTTTAAGGTGAATGACAGCTGATCGACTGCTGTGAACGATCCGAATGTTTTTGTCAGATCCTTAACTGTAATCATTTAAGTGTCCCTTCTGCCGAATACGAAATAAAGAATCGGTCCGATCAGATTAATAAATATAATGATTAACGCCCAGACCCATTTCGGTCCATTTACTGACGGGCGTTTGAATAAATCCACTAATGCCAAAACGGCTAACACAATATTAATAAATGCCAGTGGTGCAATAATGGCAAAATTTAATTCATCCATTTATCTTCTCTCCTTTTTTGTAAATATGATTTCAGCACACGTGACCATAGCAGATAACATAACAGCGGCATTGGTGTCTGAATCATGCCCCAGATGCCCCAGAACCATTTTGCATGACCCCTTTTCCTCGCATCTGTAAATAAAAACGTACTTTGAGCGATTAACAGGCAGATAAGCAGAATTAAAACAACCGGATTCACTTCACTCATGCTGCTTCACCCTGCTTTTCCTTACATATAAGACAATCCCCGCCCCCGCCAAAAACAGTAGCTGCCCCGCTGCGTATAACACAGGCTCATTGACCAGTATTAAAACAGTAGCTGAGACGATCAGAAGTGCAATGACTAAAAACCAGATGAGTTCTTTTTTCTGACGCTGTCTGATCTCAGTAATCATTAGATTAATTGATTCACGTGACGGTGGAGATTTTTCCAGCCGGTCAAATGCCTGAAGACCTTTGATCAGTTTTTCTTCCGTTTTGTCCTTCATCTTCTCCCAGCTCCTTTCTTAAGTTTGCCATGGCATGATGCAGCCTGGATTTTATCGTTCCGATTGATACTCCGCAAATATGTGCGATTTCTTCATATGAATAGCCATACGTATATTTCAAGATGACTGGAATACGGTGATGGTCTTTTAAGGTGCGAAGCGCGTCAGCTACCTCAATTCCAAGTTCATCTCCAAGATGCCATTCAAGCTGCTGTTTGTTCAGGTAAGTCTGCTCTCGCTTTTTCCGCCGTTTCTTATCAAGCCACAGGTTCGTTGCAATCTGAATCATCCACGTTGAAAAGGAAGCTTTCTCCGGGCGGTACTGCGAGAAGCGTTCAATACAGCGAAGTACTGTATCCTGCGCCAGGTCTTCCGCTTCAGCCGGATGCAGTGTCAGTTTGACAAGGTAGGCATATAAAAATGAATAATTTTCATGCAGCCATTCGCTCAGCTGCTCCGTGCGATCCCTGATCATACCGCCCCTCCTTTTCTTGTATGTATTGGTTATACGTTTGAGTTGTTCAATTTGTTCAGATGAAATTAAATTTTTTATAAATGAAGGTCTTATTTTCTGGAATCGTTTCGCTTTGCGTCTGCGGGGTCTCACCTGTCCGTCATATCCTGCTGGAGTCGCCGCCTTACGCTCCGCTGCACTCGAATATCGGCATCTAATCATAAAATTTATCAAATGGTATTGTTCGAGTTAACATCATCTTATAGATATTGTCTGTATATTAAGCCTTCATTACGCAAATCTGACATAGAAAACCCATACAAAAAAGGCTATCTCAATTAAGAAATAACCTGTTCAATGTATAATCTTCTTTCTTTAGCCAGATCAATGATATCCTCTGAGCCGGCTGCTTTGACCATTGGACGCAGCAGGTATTGCGGCTGGGTGAAGATGACTTCTGCTGATCTGTCATCAGATAAAATGACGCGGGTACCTGTAGCAAGACCACCGACCATTTCCTGAAGGGATTTTAACAGGGCTATATCGAACTTACCCATTTCATCCTCCCAGATTACTTCAAGCGCTTTAAAAGGTGATTTTTTAGCGCGGTACAGTCTTTCTGACGTCATGGCATGGAATACATCCGCGAGTGCAAGCACCTGTGAAGATTTTGAAATATCGTCTCCCCTGCTGCCTTTTGGATAGCCGCTCCCATCCAGCCGTTCATGATGCTGTAAAATAGCAGCTTTCATTTCATTCTTTAACAACGGGCTATCCATAATATACTGATAGCTGTACAGCGGATGTTTACGGATCTCTATGGCTTCCTCCTGCGTGAGTGCGCCTGATTTTTTTAAAATGGATAGCGGCATTTTAGCCATTCCGGTATCTGTTAAGATCCCTGCAACAGCCAGCTGAATACAACCACCCTGATCGTAACCGGACTTTTCTGCTAACAGATAGCTGAGTATCGCTGTGGAAACAGAGTGATGTGCAATATAGTTTTTCGCCTCTGACCAGCGATGCAGCTGATAGATCACGTCTTTATTTTTAGCCACCTGACGCAATAGCGGCATTAATCTGCTTTTCAGCGCAACGATATCGAGCTTGCCGCCTGACTGCCATGCGTTGAAAACACCATTATAGTAGCTGATCAGATCCGTATACTGTTTTTTAAGCAGCGGCTCTTCTGGTGCAGCGGGGGCATTTTCTTCTCCCGGACGTACGGGTTCAGCCTCCACCTTACTGCCGTCTGCATGCTTTGAAAAAACCTCCACGTGTTTAATGTTGAATGCTCTGAGCGCCTCAATATGTATATTGGAAATCTCCGTTCCCTTTCTGATAATCGGATTCGTTGTCAGCCCCATCACGTCTTCAGCAATGCGACAGCCCTCAGTTAAGTCATACACACTTACTCTCACCGATCTACACCTCCTGACTTCTAGTTCTTTTTAATCATTTTATCACATAAAAAAAAGAAAGCAGGGTTTTTTTACCTGCTTTCCTGTTAAAAATTTATTCTTCAGTGTCAGGTTCAGAAACGGCTGTTTCAGCATCAGCTGATTCCTGCCCTTCCATTCCTTCTACCTCTTCATCAAGCTCTTCTTCTTTTTCAATACGTGTAACCGTTGCGACCTGCTCATCTTCTCCAAGACGGATCAGCTTCACACCCTGTGTGCTTCTGCCGGTTTGAGAGATACCTGAAACATCCATACGGATCAGTACACCATGTTCTGTAATCAGCATGATGTCCTCTTCACCAGTGACTGCTTTCACTGATACAAGACGGCCGTTTTTATCTGTAATGTTACATGTTTTAATTCCTTTACCGCCTCTTGACTGAACGCGGTATTCTTCTTCAGGCGTACGTTTTCCGTAACCTTTTTCAGTAACAACGAGAATATCGTTACCTTCTTCAAGAATTTCCATTCCAACAACAATGTCATCCTCGTTCAGTCTGATACCGCGCACACCGCCTGCAGTACGGCCCATTGATCTGATATCTGTTTCCGGGAAGCGGATCATCAGACCATTTTTCGTACCGATGATGATTTCACGGTTACCGTCTGTATATTTTACAGAAATCAGTTCGTCATCATCACGGAGGTTAATGGCGATCAGCCCGTTGTTACGGATATTAGCGAAATCTGTTGCCGGTGTACGTTTTGATACACCACGCTTTGTTGTAAAGAAGAAGTATGAATTCTCATCAAACTCTTCAACACGGATCATTGCGTTTACAACTTCATCTTTATCTACTTCAAGCAGGTTCACAAGCGGCAGACCTTTTGCTGTCCGGCTGAATTCAGGGATCTCATATCCTTTTGTACGGTATACCTTCCCTTTATTCGTAAAGAACAGGATCGTATCATGCGTTGAAGTTGTCAGCAGGTGCTCGACAAAATCATCGTCATTCGTACCCATTCCCTGAATGCCTCGTCCACCGCGCTTTTGCGTACGGTAAGTTGAAGCAGGGAGACGCTTAATGTAGCCGTTATGTGTAAGGGTTACAATCAGGTTCTCCTTTGGAATCAGGTCTTCATCTTCAATCATTTCCGCTCCGCCGACTGTAATTTCAGTACGGCGCTTATCGTTAAAGCGTTCTTTTAATTCAAGCAGCTCTTCACGGATGATTTCTAGTACGCGTGATTCGTTTGCAAGAATTTCTTTCAGGTCTTTAATGAGTGCTACAAGTCCCTGGTATTCTTCCTCAATTTTGTCACGCTCAAGTCCTGTCAGACGCTGAAGACGCATATCAAGAATTGCCTGTGCCTGCTTTTCAGACAGACTGAACTGTGTCATCAGTCCTTCACGGGCAATATCAGTCGTTTCAGATCCACGGATCAGCGCAATGATTTCATCGATATGATCCAGTGCAATACGCAGACCCTCTAAGATATGCGCACGTGCTTCCGCTTTACGCAGTTCAAATTCAGTTCTGCGGCGGATCACGACTTTCTGATGCTCTAAGTAATGGTGAAGGGCTTCTTTCAGGTTCAATACCTTCGGATGACCGTCAACGAGTGCAAGCATATTAATACCAAAGCTTGTCTGCAGTGCAGTCTGCTTATATAGGTTGTTTAACAGCACGTTCGCATTTGCATCACGGCGCACTTCAATCACAATACGCATACCGTTACGGTCAGACTCATCACGAAGATCAGTGATCCCGTCAATTTTCTTATCACGTACAAGCTCAGCGATTTTTTCAATCAGCTTCGCTTTGTTGACCTGATAAGGCAGTTCATGAACAAGAATGGTTTCACGTCCGTTGGCTTTCTGCTCAATCTCAACTTTTGCTCGCTGAATGACTGAACCGCGGCCTGTCTCGTAGGCACGGCGGATACCGCTGCGGCCAAGAATCAGAGCGCCTGTCGGAAAGTCAGGTCCCGGAATATACTCCATCAGCTCACCAATCGTAATTTCCGGATGCTCACTGAATGCAAGCAGACCGTCAATCACTTCTCCAAGCTGATGCGGCGGGATATTTGTCGCCATTCCGACTGCGATACCGCTTGAACCGTTAACTAGCAGGTTCGGGAAACGTGATGGCAGCACGATCGGTTCGCGCTCAGATCCATCATAGTTATCGCGGTAATCAATTGTATCTTTATTAATATCACGAAGAATTTCCATTGAAATCTTCGACATTCTTGCTTCTGTATAACGCATCGCAGCTGCTGCGTCACCGTCTACTGAACCGAAGTTCCCGTGACCGTCAACGAGCATATAACGATAGCTGAAATCCTGCGCCATACGTACCATTGTGTCGTATACAGCAGAGTCACCGTGCGGGTGATACTTACCGATTACTTCACCGACGATACGGGCAGATTTTTTAAATGCTTTATCAGACGTCATCCCAAGATCATTCATCGCATACAGGATACGACGGTGAACCGGCTTTAAGCCGTCTCTTACATCAGGAAGGGCACGCGATACGATAACGCTCATTGCGTAATCCATAAATGAAGTACGCATTTCCTGACTGATATTGATTTCATGAACATTCGAACTCGGCGTTTCAGCCATAACAGAAAAACCTCCTATTCCAGCAATTACTCTGTTCTAAAGATGGGTTTTGTAAGGTTGGCTGATGATTTCCGTGGCCGGGCGGTGAGCCACCGCCTTACGCTACAATCATCAGCTGTGAAATCTCACTTGTTATCTCTACAAAACGAAATGGAAGGAGGGATAGGACAGCCTATCCCTCCGCATTTATAAAAGTTATACGTCCAGATTTTTTACGTAGGCAGCATTTTCTTCAATGAACATTCTGCGTGGTTCTACTTTGTCGCCCATCAGAATTTCAAAGGTTTCATCTGCTTCAATCGCATCTTCAAGACTGACCTGAAGCATTGTACGTGATTCAGGATCCATCGTTGTTTCCCATAGCTGTTCAGGGTTCATCTCTCCAAGACCCTTATAGCGCTGAAGGCCAGGCTTAGGAGTAGGTGACATTTCTGAAAGAATGCGATTCATTTCACGGTCAGTGTAAGCATAACGGACTGTTTTACCCTGCGTGATTTTGTAAAGCGGCGGCTGTGCAATATAGATATAGCCTGCCTCAATGATCGGACGCATATAGCGGTATAGGAATGTCAAAAGGAGCGTACGGATGTGCGCACCGTCGACATCGGCATCTGTCATGATGACAACTTTATGATAACGGGCTTTGGAAATATCAAAGTCCTCGCCGATTCCTGTTCCAAGTGCCGTAATAATGGCACGGATTTCGTTATTCGATAAAATTTTATCCAGACGCGCTTTTTCAACGTTGATGATCTTACCGCGCAGCGGCAGGATCGCCTGGAAATGACGGTCACGGCCCTGCTTGGCTGAACCGCCGGCAGAGTCACCCTCAACCACGTAGATCTCACTGATATGGGGATCTCTTGAAGAACAATCCGCAAGCTTACCAGGCAGACTCGATACTTCAAGCGCACTCTTTCTGCGCGTCAGCTCACGTGCTTTTTTCGCTGCAAGGCGGGCACGTGCTGCCATTGACCCTTTATCAACGATCTGACGGGCCACCTGAGGGTTTTCCATCATGAACTTTGTAAAGTGCTCTGAGAACAATTGATCTGTAATTGTTCTTGCTTCTGAGTTACCAAGCTTTGTCTTCGTCTGACCTTCAAACTGAGGGTCAGGGTGCTTGATAGAGACAATCGCAGTCAGACCTTCACGCACGTCTTCACCTGAAAGGTTGCCATCCGCATCCTTTAGCAGATTATTACGCGCCGCATAGTTATTAATCACACGTGTAAGGGCTGTTCTGAAACCTGATTCGTGCGTACCGCCCTCGTATGTGTTGATGTTATTGGCAAATGAATAAATGTTGCTCGCAAAGCCCTGGTTATACTGCATAGAGATTTCGATTGAAATACCGTCTTTTTCCCCTTCAATAAACACAGGCTCAGGGTGAATCACTTCTTTTGAACGGTTCAAGTGCTCTACATAAGACTTAATACCGCCTTCATAGTGGAAACGCTTGAGGATATTGTTGCCGTCCTCATCCTGCGCGCGCTGATCTTCTATTTCAAGTGCAAGTCCGCGGTTTAAGAAAGCAAGTTCTCTTACGCGGTTTGCAAGCGTATCAAAATCATATTCAGTCGTTTCAGTAAAAATCTCAGGATCCGCTTTAAAGCGTGTAATCGTTCCTGTGTGGTCCGTTTCACCAATGACTTTCAGGTCAAATTGCGGTACACCCTGTTTATAAGTCTGGTGATAGACATTACCGTCACGGTGTACATATACCTGAAGCTCTTCAGACAATGCGTTAACGACTGAAGCCCCTACGCCGTGAAGTCCACCTGAAACCTTATATCCGCCACCGCCGAATTTACCTCCGGCGTGCAGCACAGTCATAATAACCTCAACAGCCGGACGACCCATTTTTTCATGGGTACCAACCGGAATACCGCGTCCGTTATCTTCAACTTCGATCCAGTTATCTTCAGTAATTCTGATTGAAATTGTGTCACAGTGGCCTGCTAATGCCTCATCAATACTATTATCAACGATTTCCCACACCAGGTGGTGGAGTCCTCTTGCAGCAGTTGATCCGATATACATACCCGGACGCTTTCTTACTGCTTCAAGACCTTCTAGCACCTGTATCTGATTCTCATCATAGGCCTGGATGTTTGTATCTTCAGTTGCCACGCGATTTCACCTGCACTTTCTATTACTTACGGCCAAAGGGCCTGCTCATTTTTTCCGCTCTTTTTTTCAAGGTTGCTGATGACAATGGTGATAAATAAACTTTGAAATCTGTGATGACAATTGATTTACAGGCTGACTGACAAAGATCAACGATGCCGTTTTCGTTATCTTTCATGAACTGCTCCATAATGAGCGAGTCATCTGCGGCCTGTACATCCATGATCGCCACGATATCATTCATTCTGACCATTGCGTCTTCCCCGATATGCACATACATCTAGGGTCAGCCCCCTTCAGTTTTTTTCATCACACCGTCCTCGACGATAAATGTCGTCGCCTCATTCAGTGTCTGATGGTCAATCCCTTCAACGCTGGTTGTTGTCACAAAGGTCTGGACTTTCCCCTGGATTGTATTCAGTAAATGGGACTGTCTGTAGTCATCCAGTTCCGAAAGTACATCATCCAGAAGTAAAATCGGGTACTCCCCGATCTCCGCATGAATCAATTCAATCTCGGCTAATTTGATTGAAAGGGCGGTTGTCCGCTGCTGCCCCTGCGAGCCGAATGTCTGGACGTCATGACCGTTCACTAAAAACTGCAGATCATCACGGTGCGGTCCGGCTAATGTGACACCACGCTCAATTTCCCGCTGACGAACGGATTCCAGCTTTTCGCGGAATACATCTTCTACTTCCTTCAGCTCCTGATCGGGTGTTACCTGAACAGACGGCTTGTACACCACTTCAAGTGTTTCAAGCCCGCGTGAGATCCCTTTATGAATCGGTTCTGCCCATTCCTGCAAAAGCTTTAAATATTGAAAACGGCGCACGACAATTTTAGCAGCCATCTCGACAAACTGGTCAGTCAATACATCAAGCATTGTCTGATCTGTCTGCTTTCTTGCCTGCAGCTGTTTCAGATAGTGATTACGCTGAAGCAGAATCTTCTGGTAGAGGCTGCTGTCATGTAAATACACAGCCGACACCTGGCCAATCTCCATATCAATAAAACGACGCCTTACTTGAGGGCTCCCCTTTACAAGGTGGAGATCTTCGGGCGCAAACATGACTACATTCATATGGCCGACATAGCGGCTGAGTTTTGATTGTTCAAGGTGATTGACTTTCGCTTTCTTCCCTTTTTTGGAAATGACAAGTTCCATAGGAAGAGCTCCGTGCTGCTTCATCACTCTACCTTCTATTTTAGCATACTCTTCATTCCATTGTATTAAATCTTTATCATTTGACGTTCTGTGCGATTTTGCCATCGCCAGGACATAAATGGACTCCATGACGTTTGTCTTGCCCTGCGCGTTTTCTCCAAGGATTACGTTGACATTGTTATCAAACTTCAATGTCAATCCGTCGTAATTCCGGTAATGCGTAAGCGTAAGCTGCTCAATGTGCATGTAAGTTACCCTTCCGATTTAACTTGATACTTGCCTACTTCCGGGATATAGATCTCATCCCCGTCACGCAGCTTGCGTCCTCTGCGCTGATCCTGCTCGTCATTAATGAATACATCATGCTCACCTAAAAACCATTTTGCCATGCCGCCACTCTGGATCACATTCGCTAATTTAAGGAATTGACCAAGCGTTATAAATTCAGTCTGAATCGTAATTTTTTCAGTCATCTTCATCACTTCTTTCCACATTGACTTATCCTTCTATTTTACCTTAAATACCCCCTGAAAACAAAAGATACCTCAGGCTTTAAAAAGCGCGAAAACCGGACTCCTGCCTGAGGAATCCGGCTATTATAAATATAATCAAACATGATAAAACCCATCGTTTTATCTGCAGAGCTGATGATTGGAGCGTAAGGCGGTGGCTCGCAGGAAGGGACAGTGAGGCAATGGCAAAGCCTGCTGGCTCACCGCCCGGCCGCGGAAATCATCCGCCAATCTTAAATGAACGTGTTTTAGTAAGTTCTCACAGGTGTGATCAGCTGAAGAATCGAATCATCACCAGTCGGTCGGAGTACAAACGGTCTCATCGCACCCGTGAACTGGATATTCGTCTCAGCACCCTCAAGCACCTTAAGCGCATCCATCATATACTTCGCACTGAATGAAATCGTCAGCTCTTCACCAGTCGTTGCGTCACTCTGTACTTCCTCCACAACTTTCCCGATCTCAGGCGTGTTAGAAGAAATCTGAACGCCGCCCTCTTCACTGATATGAAGCTTCACGACATTATTTCTTTCTTCTCTCGCTAAAAGAGACGCACGGTCAATCGCCTGAAGGAAGTCCTTCCCGCCGATTGTCATTTCCGTTTTGCTTTCAGAAGGAACAAGACGTGACGTGTCAGGATAGTTTCCTTCAAGCAGACGCGAGAAGAATAACACATGCTTCGCACGGAACAGTACCTGATTTTCAGTCATGACAATCTCAGTCTCATCCGCAGTATCATCAAGGATCTTATTCAGCTCATTTAAGCTCTTCCCTGGGATGACTGCTTTATAAGGCTCACCGTTACCGCCATTGATCGGCGCTTTACGCATTGCCAGGCGGTGGCTGTCTGTTGCAACACAGTTCAGCATGCCATCTTCAACCGTCCAGTTTACACCTGTCAAGATAGGGCGTGTTTCTGAGGCGGACACTGCAAAAACCGTCTGTCTAATCATTGTCTTTAAAAGGTTTGTCGGGATTTTCAGTACGCTGTCTTCTTCAATTTCAGGCAGTCTTGGATACTCAGACACATCCTGGCCGTTCAGATTAAACTCTGATTTACCGGAGCGGATCACAGTCTGAAGGTGTGAATGAACCTCAATTTCAACCGTATCAAGCGGAAGCTTTTTAACGATGCTTTCAAAAAACTTAGCCTGAAGGACGATCCCGCCAGTCTGTTCAACATGTACAATCTCTTTGCCATCCTCTTCTTTAGGAATAAAGGATTCAATTGAAATATCTGAGTCACTGCCAGTCAGAGTAATGCCCTCATCGTGTGCAGTAATCTTAATACCGCTTAAAATCGGAATTGCCGTTCTTGATGATACTGCCTTGATGACGTCATTTACCCCATCAACGAGTCGATCACGCTGGATCTGAAATTTCATGTGATATAGCCTCCAACTCTTCGCATCCTGCTGCGAGTTATATAATAATTATTTTTTAAATAAATAGTAATAGTACTAGTAGGTGCTGTGGATATGTGGATAAGCCTGTTAATGAATTGCTGTGCAGGTTTTCCACATGTGAATAAAATGTGTTCAGACGTGTACCCGTCATCCACAGTTGTCCACACTTATTTCTGCAGTGCAGACTTGATCTCTTTAATTTCATGCTTAAGAGAATCATCTTCTACAAGCAATTTTGAGATCTTTTCATGCGCATGAATAACAGTTGTATGATCACGCCCGCCAAACTCCTCACCAATTTTCGGCAAAGAAAAATCAGTCAGCTCTCTAGAAAGATACATAGCAATCTGGCGTGGAAAAGCGACGGTCTTCGTTCTTTTCTTCGCTTTAAAGTCTTCAAGCTTCACACTGAAATGCTCTCCAACCGTTTTTTGAATATCCATAATCGTAATCACTTTTGGCTTCGAGCTTGGCATAATATCCTTTAATGCCTCAGCTGTCAGATCCGCATTGATATCCTTACTGACTAAAGAAGAATAAGCAACGACGCGGATCAGCGCACCTTCAAGCTCACGAATATTTGAATCTATCTGATTCGCAATATAAAGCATCGCTTCGTTTGGAATATCGAGTCCTTCAGCTTTTGCTTTTTTGCGTAAAATGGCAATTCTGGTTTCTAAATCAGGCGGCGTGATATCAGTAATCAGCCCCCACTCAAAACGGGAGCGCAGCCTGTCTTCAAGTGTTGGAATTTCCTTTGGCGGCCGGTCACTGGAGATCACAATCTGCTTGCTCTCCTCGTGAAGTGTATTAAAAGTATGGAAAAATTCCTCTTGCGTCTGTTCTTTTCCGGCCAGGAATTGAATATCATCTATTAAGAGTACGTCTACATTACGATATTTATTGCGAAAATCGACCGCTTTATTATCACGGATTGAATTGATGAACTCATTCGTAAATTTCTCAGAAGATAAATAAACAACCTTCGCATTCGGATTATGCTCAAGTACATAATGACCAATCGCATGCATCAGGTGGGTTTTACCAAGTCCAACGCCCCCGTAGATAAACAGCGGGTTGTAAGCTTTTGCCGGCGCTTCAGCTACTGCAAGTGACGCAGCATGCGCAAACCGGTTCCCGGATCCGATGACAAATGTATCAAACGTATACTTTGGATTCAGCATGCTCTTAGACCATTCCTGCTGATCATCATCAACAACAGGCTTTTTAGGCGGCGCAGCAAAATCAAGATCATCGTCATTCTGATTTTGAGGAATAATGAACTTAATACGGAGCTCTTCACCGGTCACTTCTTTTAGAACACCGGAGATCAGCTGCGTATAATTTCCTTCAAGCCAGTCACGCGCAAACTCATTTGGTGCGGTAACAGTTAATAAATCACGCTGGAGCGAAAAAGCCTTTGTCGATTTCAGCCATGTCTCAAAGCTCGGCTTACTCACTTTTTTCTCCATATCGTCTAACGCGCGATTCCACAAATCCGTGATGTTTTCCAACTAAATGCCCCCTCCTTCTACCAAATATTTTTCAAGAAAAGTATTCCTGAAAGTGAAAATTCATATATATACATCATCATGAATAACGAAAAAAGCCGAATTCGTGATGTATCGACAATATCCAGCAGCTGTGGACAACTTTTTACATGCATGTGAAAATGTTTATCCACAGGCTATCCACATTTGTGGATAATATAAATCTGTCAAAAAGTTATTCAGAGTGAAAACACAACTATAATATCAAATAAAACCAATCAGTGCAATGGCTGATCATATTTATCCACATCCCCTTCAACAAGTGGAATTCAACTATCCACAAGGCGTGAACGTGTGAAAAAGGTGTCGATAAGCGCTGTGGATAAAATTTTTGGCGGGTAAAGCGGTGTGCAAAGTTATTAACAGATTGAGAGAATTTGATTTTTGAGAGATTGATATTCAGAAAGAGATGAGGAATTCTATTTTAAAATGACAGTGGATAAGAAATTGCCTTCCTGGCTTTTGATGAGGAAATTAGGAAGAGGT